>NZ_JALKFW010000178.1:0-30459 GCF_023243055.1 Frankia sp. AgPm24
TCGCGGTCCGGGAATGGACCTGCCAGGCCTGCGGGTCGACGCACGACAGGGACGTGAACGCGGCGATCAACGTCGCGCTGGCCGCCGGACTGGCGGTGTCTGCCCGTGGAGCGCAGGTAAGACCGGCACCCGTGCCGGCACCGCGCGACGAAACGGGAACCCACCCGAAGCCCACCCTCACCGGGGTGTAGCAGGCGGGAATCTCCGCCCTTCAGGGCGGAGAGGAAGTCAACCGGCGGTGATGGCAGCGTCGTCGGGAGCGGCGCCGCTGGTGCCGGCCGTGGCCGGATCCTCGGTGGCGTTGTCGGCAGTGGCCTTGTCGGCAGTGGCGTTGTCGGCAGGTGCCGCGTCGTCGCCGCCGGGTGTGCCCTCGACGAGAGCGGACCGTGGGGCCTGCGGCTCGGCGTCCGTAGGTGAGCTTTGTTCTGGCCGCGGCTCGAGGTCGCTGATCGTCCCGTCGGCACCCGTGTCCGCCGCCGAACCGGCCGGTGCCGTCGGCGCCGGGGATGGCGCGCCGGGCGGGTTCGCCACCTCGGACGGTCGGACCCCCGCCGCGGGGGTGGAGCTGGGACGGGGAGCCAGGCCGAGATCATCGCTCGGGGCGCGCCCGGTGTCGGCCGGTTCCGCGGAACCACTCGGCGGGTCGTCGGTGTCTCCCGCCGGAGTGCCACCCGTGGACGTGCCACCCGTCGAGGTACCCGATGGCGAGGTACCCGATGGCGAGCTGCCCGTCGCTGACGCACGGGTCGAGGCCGGCACGCCCGGTTCGGTGCCGTTCGACGTGGCCGTGCTCTCAGGTGTGATCGGGCTGTCGGGTGTGGCCGTGCTGTCGGGTGTGGCCGGGCCGTCGGGTGTGGCCGGGTCTGCGGGGGTGCCGTCCGAAACGGTGGCGGTGGGCGTGGCGGGAGCGGTGGGTGCGCCCGCGGGGGCGGACGGCAGGCGTGGTGCGGTGGGGAAGGTACCCGGCGGGGTCGGGCCGAGGCCCCGGCGGAACTGGCCGATCAGGTCGACGGCCGCGTGGGCGGCGTCGGTGGTTCCCGGTGGAAGCTCGGTGATCACCACGGCGAGGCTGCTGTTCTGGTCGGCGGTGAAGGTCGCCAGGGCGCGCCAGGCGTCGAGGTTGCCGGCGTCCGCCCGGGCGAGCAGCACCTGGGCGGCTGCCCGCGCCTGTGCGCACCAGGCCCACAGCAGCTTGTTGATGGTGCCCGCGTCCGCGTGGTGACCGCCCATCCCATGGATGGACGGATTCGACGGTGCCTCGGACGTCGACGGTGCCCCGGACGTCGACGGTGCCTCGGACGTCGACGCGGATACGGGTGGCCGAGTCGACGTGGTCGCGGGTGCCGATCCCAGCGGTCCGACCGCACCGGTGGGCGCACCGGGACCAGCCGTGGGCGTGGGAACGGGAGCGGCCGGGCCGAGGGGGCCCGCGGGCGGTGTGGGGCCGACCGCGGAGGTCGAGGTGGACGGTCCGGTCGGCGCCGTGGCCGGTGCGGCCGGTAGGGGTAGCGGCAGGGAGCCCGGGCGGCCGGTCGTGGGGCGCCGCGTCGGCGATCCGATGGACGGACGACCGCCGAGGGCGGCGGGAGCGCCGATGGTGAGCAGGCGCAGCTCGGACATGCGCACCCCCGCGACGTCCAGACGGGTCTTGGCGCGGGCGACGGGATCGCGTTCCAGCGACACCTGGATGTCCTCGACCTGCCGTTTGACCCGGTACAGCGGCTCACCGGGCAGGGCGTCGCGGGCGCTGAGGGCGAGCCCGATCACGGCGATCGCGACGCTCAGACCAGCAGCGATCATCGTCTGGGCGAGGCGGGGCACGCCGACCGTCGACGGACCGGCCCATGCTCGTCGGACCGCCGCCCGCACCCTGTTCCCATGGGGGCGCCTCGCCCGGCCAGGCGACTCGGCAGCGGTGGCGGTGGCGTCGGCAGTGGCGGCAGCGGTGGCGGTGGCGAGATCGGCGAGGATTCGCGCCCGGATGGCGTCGCGCCGGACCGGGTCGAGCCGCGGGCGGGGCAGGGAGCGGGCCGCGTCGGCGAGGGCGAGCAGCCGGGCCTCCTGCGGCCCGGTGGGGGAGGTGTGGCCCTCCAGCAGGGCGGCGAACCGGTCGGCCTGGTCGGCCCGGGCCCGGCGGGACAGCAGGCGGCGGATTGGGCGCGCCGCCTGGCTGGCCGACGGGGCCGTGGTGCCGGATACCCGGTCGCGTCTGCGCGCTGCCCTCACGTGCGCTCCCCGGGGGCCGGTCGCGGCGACGTGGAACCGGTCTGGTCGCCCCCGTGCCGGCCAGCCCGTATGTCGGTGAGGTGGCAGGTCGTCGCCGGATTAGCTCTGGCGGCTAGTTACCCCACGACCACACAGTGTTGACCCGTACTGTACTACCTTTCTCGATCTTGGAGCCAGGTTGAGGCAACTGGGCGACCACACGGTCGTTGGGTTGACCGAGGACGGCCGACCGGGTGATCTTCAGGCCGGTGCGGCGCAGGGTGCTCTCCGCCTCACGGTAGGTACTGCCGATCACGCGGGGGACGGCGACCTGCACGCCGCTGCCATCGCCGCCGCCGCTGTCATCGCCGTTCGGGTCGTCCTCGCTCGACGACCGAGCGACGGTCAGGGTGACCTTGGCGTTCGGTGCGATCGGCTGCCCGACCTGCGGGTCGGAGCCGACGACCGAATCGGGCGGGCTGTCGTCGGTGACGACCACCGCGCGTTGCACGACGACCCCGGCGATGCCGAGCCCGTCGATCTTGGCCTTCGCCTCGTCGTAGGACCTGCCGATGATGTCGGCCGGCATCTGCTTGGCGTCCGGCCCGGTCGACATGACCAGCACGACGTTGCTGTGTGGCTGGACCGCCGTGTTGATCGCCGGATCGGTCGAGATCACATGCCCGGCCGGGATGCTGTCGCTGGCCTGGTTGCTGAGGCCGCCCATGACCAGGTTGACCTGGGCGAGCCTGGCGGTGGCCTGCTCCTGGGTGAGGTTGGCCAGGTCCGGGACGCGGACGGTCTCGGGGCCGGTGCTCAGCCGCAACGAGATCGTGGCACCCTTGTCGACCTTGCTGCCGTCGGCCGGGTCCTGCGTGGCGACCTGTCCGGCCGGCACCGTGGCGCTGGCCGCCGCGTCCAGATAGGACCATTTCAGGCCGGAGTCATGCAGGATGGTCTCCGCGTCCGCCTTGCTGACGTTGGTCACCCGCGGAACCCCGACCTTGCTGTCGCTCAGGGTCTGGAGGCCGAGATACCCGAGCAGGAACACCAGGGCCGTCGCGCCGACGACCAGCCACGGGAGAGGGCGCCGCCAGCCGGGGGTGGTCGCCGCCGCCCGTCGCCGGCCATGCGGCGGCCCGGCCGGCCCGCCCTCCGGCCCTGCCTCCTGGACGGTGCCGTCCATCCGCATCGCCATCGACCCGGGCGTGCCGTACCCGCCGGTCCCGCTCTGCGTGGACCTGCCGCCGAACCCGGTGCCGCCCCCAGGCCCGGCCGACCCGTCGTATCCGGCCGAGCTGTCGTACCCGGCGGTGCCGTCGTACCCGGAGGTGCCGTCGTACACGGAGGTGCCGTCATACACGGCGGTGCCGGGGTGCGCGCCGCTGCCGCCGGGGTGCAGCCCCTCGGCGGAGTGGTCCATGGCGGCGGTGTCGAGGGGTGCCGGGTCGCTGTGCGGGGAGGGGTACTGGCCGGGGCGGTTCGCCGGCCCGGAGGCCGCCGAAACCTCGATGCCGGTGGCGGCCGCGGGCTGCGGGTCGATCAGCCCGATCCGCCGGACCTCGCCGGTGAAACCGGTAGGATGATCATGGTCCTGGGGGAGCAGCGGCCCGAGTCGCAGCAGCTCGTCGAGCAGGGCCGCGCCATCGGACGGACGGCGCGCCGGGTCGCGGGCGGTGGCGCGCAGCACCAGCGCGTCCAGCTCCGCCGGGATGTCGGCGACGACGCTGGACGGTGCGGGCACATCGCCGTGGACGGACTGGTAGGCCATCGACATCGGGGTGGCGCCGCTGTAGGGCAGCTGGCCGGTCAGCGTCTCGAAGAGCACCACGCCGGCGGCGTAGACGTCACTGCGGGTGTCGGCCGTCCCGAGGGTGACCTGTTCGGGCGCGAGATAGCCGACGGTGCCCATGACGACGCCGTCCGACAGGGCCTGGGACGGCTGGCCCAGCGGCCGGGCGAGGCCGAAGTCGGCGACCTTCACCTGGCCGTCGTCGCCGAGCAGGATGTTCTCGGGCTTGATGTCGCGGTGGATGATCCCGGCGGCGTGCGCGGCCGCGAGTGCCTCGAAGACCGGTTCGAGGATCTCGACCGCCTCGAGGGCGGGCAGTCGGCCGCGCGCGCCGAGGTGCTGGCGCAGCGAACGCCCGCGCACCAGTTCCATCACCAGGTAGTTGACCAGCCCGCTGGGGCTGTGGTCGGAACCCTGATCGAGCACGGAGACGACCCGGGACGTGTTCAGCCGGGCGACCGCGCGGGCCTCCCGGTGGAACCGGCCGACGAACTCGGGATCATGGTTGAGGTTGGGATGCATGATCTTGAGCGCGACCAGCCGGTCGAGCCGGTTGTCGTGCGCGACGTACACAGTCGCCATCCCGCCGACGGCGAGCCGCTCCTGTGCCGTGTACCGGCCGTCAAGGAGCCGACCTATGACAGGGTCGGCCACGGTGGCATCCACGCGCCCCAGTTTACGATCGCCCCCCACCGGCACTGCTATCGGACGCCCTGGGCTATTACACCCGTTTTGCCCCCGGCCGCAATGGCCGCACAGCGTACGCCCTGGGTGGCTCTGTGCCGGGTGTCCGAGCGCGGGTGAGGTGCTCGCCCCCGATCGTGGGCGGTCGACCGGTCGACCCCGTGGGGGCGCTCGAGGGCTCGGCTAGACTCGCGCCCGGCTACGGGGAGTCCGCCAAGGTGGGGCGCACCGGCCGGCTGGCGCTGCGGCCGGCGACCCGCACACCCGATCTCGATCATGCGCACGTGGGGAAGATGATCATAATGGACGATCTGGTGATTGCCGGCCAGGCCTATGACAGTCGGCTGCTCGTCGGTACCGGTAAGTTCGCCGCCCATGAGGTGATGCGGGCGAGCCTGCTCGCCTCCGGAGCCCGGATCGTCACCGTCGCCCTGCGCCGGGTCGATCTTGACCGTCTGGGCGAGGGCGATGTGCTCGACTTCGTGCCGCCGGAGCTCACTCTGCTGCCGAACACCTCGGGCGCGGTCGACGCCGGCGAGGCCGTGCGGCTGGCCCGGCTCGGCCGCGCCGCCACCGGCACCGACCTGGTCAAACTGGAGGTCACCCCGGACCCGCGCACCCTGGCTCCCGACCCGATCGAGACGCTGCGCGCCGCCGAACTGCTGGTCGCGGACGGCTTCACCGTCCTGCCGTACTGCTCGGCCGACCCGGTGCTCGCCCGGCGCCTGGAGGAGGCCGGTTGCGCCACGATCATGCCGCTGGGCAGTTGGATCGGGTCCAACCGGGGGCTGCGCACCCGCGACGCGATCGAGGCGATCGTCGCCGGCGCCGGCGTCCCGGTGGTCGTCGACGCCGGGCTCGGCGTGCCCTCGGACGCCGCCGAGGCGATGGAACTCGGGGCGGACGCGGTGCTGGTGAACACGGCGATCGCGGTCGCGGCCGACCCGGAGCGGATGGCCCGGGCGTTCGCGCTCGCGACGATCGCCGGCCGGCTCGGCTACCTGGCCGGTCAGGCGACACCCGGCCCGTCGACCGCCGCCGCCCCGTCGTCGCCGCTGACCGGCTTTCTCGGTGCGCTGCCGACACCGGTCGCGCTGCCCGTGGTCGGCGGGTGAGCACGCCACCGGGGCTGTTCGCCCGGGAACTCGCCGGCCTCGCCATCGCCGACCTCGCCGAACGGTCCCGGCGGGCGAGCCCGGCCCAGGTCGACGCGCTGCTGCGGCGGGTCGCGCCCGCCGGTGCGGATCCCGGCCGGCCCGCGCCGGGCAGCGGCCAGCTGGGCCTCGAGGACCTGGCCGTGCTGCTCTCACCGGCCGCCGGGCAGCGCCTGGAGGAACTCGCCCACGCCGCCCGGACGACGACGCTGCGCCGGTTCGGCCGGGCGGTCCGGCTGTTCGCGCCGCTGTACGTCTCCAACGCCTGCCTGTCGTCCTGCACGTACTGCGGGTTCGCCAAGGGGCTGGCGGTCACCCGGCGCACGTTGGACCTCGACGAGGTCGAGGCCGAGGGGCGGCTGCTGGCCGACCGCGGGTTCCGTCATCTGCTGCTGGTCTCGGGCGAGCACCGGGTGGAGGTGTCCGCGGACTACCTCGTCGGGGTCGTCGAGCGGCTGCGTCCGCTGTTCCCGTCCCTGTCGATCGAGACGCAGACCTGGTCGGACGACACCTACGCCCGGCTGGTGCGGGCCGGGCTCGAGGGGGTCGTGCACTACCAGGAGACCTACGACCGCACCCGGTACGCGCAGGTGCACGTCGCCGGATGGAAACGGGACTACGACCGTCGGCTGTCGTCGTTCGAACGTGCCGCCTCGGCCGGGGCCCGCCGCCTCGGGATCGGCGCCCTGCTCGGCCTCGCCGCGGACTGGCGGGCCGATGTGCTCGCCCTCGGTGCCCACGCCGCGTTCCTGACCCGGCGGTACTGGCGGACCGAGGTGAGCGTGGCGCTGCCCCGGATGAAACCGTCCGCCAGCGCGTTTCCGCCGGTCGTCGTGGTCAGCGACGCGGAGTTCGTCCAGGCCCACGCCGCGTTGCGGCTGTTCGGACCGGATCTGGCGCTGTCCCTGTCGACCCGGGAACCGCCGGGTATGCGCGACGGACTGGCCCGGATCGCGGTGACCACGATGAGCGCCGGATCCTCCACGGAACCCGGCGGATACGCGGCGCCCGGCACGGCCGGCGAACAGTTCTCGATCTCGGACGAACGACCGCCCGCCGAGGTCGCCGCGATGCTGGTGGCGGCCGGTTATGAGCCGGTCTGGAAGGACGCCTTCCCGCTCTACGGCGGGAATCTCGCAGGGCAGTCGTACTAAGCTGCGCCGATGCAGCGAATTGTCATTGTCGGCGCCGGTATGGCGGGTGGCCGGGCGGCCGTGGAGCTGCGTAAGCGCGGCTTCGAGGGCGACGTGGTGTTGGTCGGTGCCGAGGCGCACCGCCCCTATGACCGTCCGCCGCTGTCCAAGGCGGTGCTGACCGGGCGGATCGACGACACGACCATCCCGCTGACGCTCGACGGCGTCGAGGTCGTCACCGGGCGCCGGGCCACCGCGCTTCGGCCCGGCACCCTGGAGACCGACGGCGGCCCGCTGGCCTACGACGGGCTGGTGCTGGCGACCGGGTCCGACCCGATCCCGCTGCCCGGTGACGGTCCGGTGCGGGTGCTGCGCACCGTCGACGACGCCCTCGGGCTGCGCGAGGTGCTGCGCCCCGGGCTGCGGCTGGTGATCGTCGGCGCGGGCTGGATCGGTGCCGAGGTGGCGACGACGGCGGCGGCCGCCGGCGTCGAGGTGACCGTGGTGGAAGCGGCGGACACGCCGCTGCGGGCGGCGCTGGGTGCCGAGATCGGCGCGCACACCATCGACTGGTACACCCGCGCCGGGGTCACGCTGCGCCTGGGCGTCTCGGTCGAGCGCACCACGGCGGACGGTCTGGTCCTGGCCGGCGGCGAACTGCTGCCCGCCGACGAGATCCTGGTCGGTATCGGTGCCCGCCCGGATCTTGGCTGGCTCGCCGACAGCGGTCTCGTCCTCGACCGGGGCATTGTCGTGGACGAGTACCTCGCCGCGACCTGGTCGGGGGTGGACGGGCCGCCGGTCGTCGCGGTCGGTGACTGCGCCGCCTGGTGGTCGCGGCGCTACGAGCGGCGGTTGCGGGTCGAGCACTGGGACTGCGCGCAGCATTCCCCCTCGGTGGCCGCGGCGACGTTGCTGCGCGCACCCGGCCCTGGTGCGGCCGCGGCCGACAGTTCCACCGACGCGCCGGCCACCGACGCCGCCGTCTACGACCCGGTGCCGTATTTCTGGTCCGAGCAGTTCGGCCGGATGGTGCAGTACGCCGGCCTGGCCGACTCCGACCATGAGCTGATCTACCGGGGTGACCCGAGTGAACCCGAGCCGCCGGCGGGTACCCGCCCGCCGGGTTGGTCGGCCGGCTGGTTCACCGCGGACGGAACGCTGCGAGCCCTGGTCTCCATCGGGCGTCCCATGGATGTGGCACCGGTGCGGCGACTGCTGGTCGCGGGCGGAACCGTCGATCGCAAGGGATTCGCAGACCTGTCGGTGACGATGAAGGAGCTGGTCGCCGCCGGGTGATTCCGGGTGATTCACGCGATACGCCTGTGGCCGCGGTGAATCGTGTCCAGAGAAAGCGCGACAAGCGGTCGGTCAGCCGGTTGCTTCTGCACCCGAATGTGAGCAACGGCGCTTAGCGCACTAGAATGCCGGGCGTGCCCCGCATTCACCTGGTGTCGAACCTTCCCGGTGTGAACGTGCTCGGCGACCATCTGCGTGCGGCGGGTCTTGGCCCGACCTCGGCGCGGTCGGCCGACGCGTTGCTCGTGCTCATCGACCGACCGCTTGATCACGTCGAGCAGGAGCTGCTCGACCGGGCCCGGCAGTCCGTTCCCGTCCTGCTGGCCGGGCCCACGGTGCGGGCGCTGCCGCCGGGAAGTCCGCTGCTGGAGGCCTCGGGGCTCACCCCTGGGCGGGTGCTGCCGGCGCACGACCTGCACCTGATGCCCGGGCCGCACGGCGGTGCGCTGATGGCCCGCGCGCCGCGGTTCGTCCCGCGGGAGACCTGGGTGCTGCCGGAGAAGGTCGCCGACGATGTCGAGCGGCTGATCCACCTGCGCCACGACGGCGCCGAGCACGCGGTGTGCACCTGGCGGCCGGCCACGGGCCTGGGCATGTTCACCCTGGGTGCGGGGCCCGCCGTGCTCGCCGATTCCGCCTATCACCGGCTGGTCGGTCGGTGGCTGCGCCACTGCCTGGGGGTGCCGGACGGGCCAGCGGTGCTCGTCGGTCTGCTCGGGCTGCCCGACACCACCGCCGTGCACCAACCCGCGATCGAGGCCACCGAGGGCCTGGCCCTGACCGCGGTGTGCGACGGTGAACCACGCCGGACGCCCGCGTACGCCGCGTCCCGGCTGCCCCGCCAGGTCGACGACCCCGACGACCTGGTGCACGATCCCGAACTCGACCTGGTGGTCGTCGCCACCGGCAACCAGTCCCACCTCGACTGGGCCAGCCGGGCGCTGGAAGCCGGTAAGCACGTCGTCGTCCAGGCTCCGTTGTGCCTGGCTCCCGCCGATGCCGATCATCTGGCCGAACTCGCCGCGGCCCAGGGCCGCGTGCTCGCCGTCGTCGCGGCGGGTCGCAGCGACCCCGGGTTCGAGGTGCTGGCCGCGGCCGTACGCCGCGGCGCCATCGGTGAGCCGCTGCGGCTGGAGGCGTACCGCGGCGGCTGGAGGCGTCCCACCGGCGGGTGGCGCGACGACGCCGCGATCAGCGGCGGGCAGCTGTTCGCCCAGGCGACCGGGGCGGTGGAGCAGATCCTCGCCCTGGTGGACGAGTCGGTGGAGAGCGTGACCGCGACGGCGTTCAAGCGGGTCTGGCACCACGTCAGCAACGCCGACCACAGCAGCCTGACGCTGCGTTTCCTCAACGGCGCGCAGGCCCAGATCACCGTCTCCGACCTCACGGTCTGGCCGCGACCCCGGTTGGAGGTCCTCGGGACGACCGGCAGCCTCCTGCTCGACGTGGATCGCGGCGAACATGACGTGGCCGGGTTCGCGGCCGCGGGCGCGCTGGCCCCGGCCGGTCGCCATGCGGGCGGCCCGCCGGTCGGTAGGGCCGGGTTCTCCGCCGTGGGTGGGCTGGGTGGCAGGGGTGAGGCTGGGGCAGGGGTGCTTCAGGTCACGGCCGACGGCGTCTGGACCCGGTATCCGATCCCGCTGTTGGCCGGCATCGCGCTGGATGGCATCGCGTCGGGTGGCGCCGCGTTGACCGCCAGTGCGTTGGTCGACGGTGTGCTGGGTGGTGGTGCGTTGGGTGGTGATGGGGCTTCGGCGGCCTTCTATGGGGCGCTCGCCGATCGGCTGGTGTCCGGCTGGCCGCTGTCGGCGGACCTGGGCCTCGCGACCGCCCGTCCCGTGGTGTCGGTGCTGGCCGCGGCCGTGCGGTCGGCGGCGACCGGTGGGGAACCGGTCACACCGGCCTGAGTCCGCCGGCACCACGACATGGGTGTTTACTGATGACCATGGATTGGCTGACCCTGCCCGACGTCGCGGAACAGCTGCGGGTTCCCGTGACCAAAGTCCGGCAGATGGTGAACGAACGTATGGTGCTGGCACGCCGCCAGGACGGTGTCCTGCGGATCCCGGCGGAGTTCATCCAGGCCGGTGCGGTGGTCAAGGGACTGCCCGGGCTGCTGACGGTGCTCGCCGACGCCGGCTTCACCGACGACGAGGCGATGGACTGGATCTTCCGGGAGGATCCGAGCCTGCCCGGCACCCCGATACGCGCCCTCGCCGAGAACCGCGGCCGTGAGGTCAAGCGTCGGGCGCAGGCCGCGGCGTACTGATCCGCGCGGCTGGCGGGAACGGTTCACCACGCGGCGGGGCCTGCCGTAGGGTCAGCGCATGGGCAGTCCCGCATCCGAAGCCAGGCCGGTGCCTGAGGTCAGGCCGGGGTCGGCGGCCGTCGTCGTCAACGGAGCACGCCAGCTCGTGGTCGAGGGGCAGCCGCTGACCGACCTGCTGGTCGGGCTGGGGCTGCGGCCGGGGTCGGTCGTCGTGGAGCGTAACGGCGAGGCGCTGACACCCTCCGAGGCGAGTGCCGTCCGACTCGCCGACGGCGACGTTCTGGAGATCGTCCGTGCCGTCGCCGGGGGATGACGCGCGGGCCGAGCGGCTACGGCGGTTGGCCGACGCCCGGCTCTACCTGTGCACGCCGCGGCGGGCCGAGTTCAGCCTGTTCCTCGACGCGGTGATCGGTCCGCCCGGGCGGGGCGGGGTCGATCTCGTCCAGCTGCGGGAGAAGAGCCTGGAGTGGTCCGACGAGGTGACGGCGCTGCGTCGCATCCAGGTCGCCGGGGCCGGGCAGGGCACGCTGGTCAGTGCCAACGACCGGGCCGACCTCGCCGCCTTCGCCGGTGTCGACATACTGCATGTCGGGCAGGACGACGTGCCCCCGGAGTTCGCCCGGCGGATCGTCGGGCCGGACGTGCTCATCGGGCAGTCCACCCACAGCCCGCAGGAGTTCGTCAGGGCACTCGACGATCCGAACGTCGACTACGTGTGTGTCGGCCCCGTGCACGCCACCCCGACGAAGGAGGGGCGCCCGCCGGTCGGGCTGGGTCTGCCGCTGCTGGCCGCCCGGCACGCCCCGCCGTTCGAGACGGGCGCCAAACCCTGGTTCGTCACTGGTGGCGTCGCACCGGACACGTTGGATGACATTCTGGCGACCGGGGCGCGTCGGGTCGTCGTCGTGCGCGCCCTGACCGATGCCCCCGACCCGGGGGCGATGGCGGTCGACCTCGCCCGCCGGCTGCGGGCCAGCTGACCCGCCGGATCACCCACGTCCGATGCGGCACCTCGTCTACCTGGCAGTTCTCCTCGGCTGCCTGCTCGGCACGGCTCCGCTGGAGTTGTTTCTCGGCACCCGTGTGTACGCCCGCCCGCGTCGGCTGGCGCTCACCCTGCTGCCGGTCCTCGTCGTCTTCGTCGGCTGGGACGTGTACGCGATCGCCGCCGGACACTGGACGTTCGATCCGCGTCACATCACCGGCGTCCGGCTGCCGGGCCGGCTGCCCCTCGACGAGGTGCTGTTCTTCGTCGTCGTCCCGGTGTGCGCGATCCTGACGCTGGAGGCGGTGCGGGCGGTGCGCGGCTGGACCGTCGGCGACGAACCCGCGGCCGACCTCGACGGGGCGCCGACGCGGACCGACCGCCGGTGAGCTACACGGCGCTGGCGGTGCTGGGCGTGGCGGGCGCGGTGGTGGCCGATCTGTGGGTGCTGCGCACCCGGCTGCTCACCCGGCGGGTGTTCTGGGTCACCTACGCGATCGTGGTCTGCGGGCAGCTGGCGGCCAACGGCGTGCTGACCGGGCTGCGGATCGTCCGCTACGACCCTGGTGCCATCCTCGGGCCGCGGATCGTGTTCGCCCCGGTCGAGGATCTGCTGTTCGGGTTCGCCCTGGTGACCTGGACGCTCGTCTGGTGGGTCTGGTGGGGCCGCCGAGGGGTCAACTAGCACACCACAGCCGCCGCGTGATCTGCATGAAACTGAGTGAATTGTTGACGGAGGTGGTGACAGGAACGAGTCATTTGGCCCTGGGGAGGTGACCCGTCGCTCTAGCCTCGACCCTGATGACGCGGGATGTTGCGGGAGATGCCGTTGCGACCGGACGCCACCGGTCGCCCTGGGGCCGTTCGGGTCGCATCCTGCCGATCCGGTGGGGGCGGATCGGCGCCGCGGTGCTGGCGCTGGTCGTGGTGCTGGCGGGCCTCGTCCTGGTGCGCCTGCGGCTGGACGAGAACGGCCATCAGGGCCGCACCGGCGCGCCGGGTGAACGGCGGGCGATGACCGGCACCGCGGCGCCGGACGTGCTCACCGCCGCGCCCGGCTCCCCACGTCCGCACAGCAGCGCGGCCGCCGGCTCGGCCGCGCCCGGCGTCGCCACGGCGAGTCCACCCGACGGCCAGCCGGGCAGCACCGACGGCGTCGCCGGCACCGCCGTCGGCCCGCCCGCCGGGCGACCGAGTGCCACCGGCGGCCCACCGACGGCCCGGCCGGTCGGAGCGGTGCTGGGGCTGAGCGCCACCCGGGTCGACCTGGGCACGGTCGACTCGACCTGGCGGCTGGACCTGCGCGGGGAGGGCACGGCACCGGTCGATGTCGTGGTCGGTCGGACGCCGTCATGGCTGGCCGTCGTCGCGGACACGCCGCGGGTCAACCCGGGTGCGAGCGTCCCGCTGGTGATCAGCCTGAACCGGTCGGCGGCACCGGTGGGCACGCTGGACGTCTCGGTCCCGGTCAGCGCCGCCAACGGCACCGGCGGCGCGGACCTGCGCATCACCGCCCGGGTGGACGGCTCACCGCGGGTCGAGTCGGCGACCGCCACCCCGAACCGCATCACCCGCGCGGGCTGCCCGGCCCCGGCGGCCGCCGGCGCCCCCGCGCCCGTGACCTCCGCCGCGGCCGGAACCGGCGGGTCCGCCGCCACCCCCGATCCGACCGGCGCCACCGGGGCCGGGGCCGGGGCGGACACCGGGGCGGACACCGGGGCGGCGCCGGTAAGCACGGACACGACGACGGTGACGGTGACGGCGGTGGACGAGACGGGCGTGCGGTCAGCCCGCCTGACCGGGACGTTTCCCGACGGTCGAACCCTCGACCAGCCGCTGACCCTGGGCCCGGCCACCGGCGACCGCACGACCTGGACGGCGAGACTCGTCGCCCAGAGCACCGGGACGATCGCCTACACCGTCATCGTTACCAGCATCACCGGCCGCACCGCACAGGCCTCGGGAACCGTCGCCGTCCTGCCCTGCCCGGCCTGACCGGCGGGCGCCGAACATGATGGTGCCGCCCGGCTCGGGGGGGGCCGGGCGGCCTGTCCCATGATGACAGGCTCGCGGATTCCCGCCAAGCCCGACGCAGGTTCCCTGACCGCGAATCGCGATCACCGAAACGAGTAATGCCAGCTCACGGCGCCTCGCCCTGGCTTTCGACGGCCATCGTGGACACCCCGGCTAACGAAGGTGGCATGGCCAGCGTGTGCTGGGTCGGTGTGGGGAGGGGGCGTGTGTACAGGCGCGTCGCGGTCACGGTGCCGAGTGGGGTGGCGGCCGCCGGGGGTGCGGCGATGAGGCCGGGGCGCAGCCGTTCGGTGACGCGCAGATACTTGCGTCCGGCTCGCAGGTCGGCGTCGTTGCGCAGCCGGACGATCAGGGGGAACGCGGACAGCGCCGCCGTGTCGAACAGTCCGGTGGTGTAGACGAGCTGGACGCCGAGCCGGTCGGCGACGGCGAGTTGCAGGTCCAGCAGGTAGCCGGCGCTGGCCCGGCCGATCGGGTTGTCCAGGAACAGCACACCGGCGTGCGCGGCGCGGACCTGCCCGCGGTCGTTGGCGCGCAGCGCCGCCATGGTGCAGTACAGGATGATCGCCGTGGTGAGCTGCTGACCGCCGGAGAACACGTCACCGAGGTCACTGACCCGGACCCGCTCGGTGCGCAGCACCGCGTCCGGTTTGAGGATCTCGACCCGCACCCCGCGTGGCTGCGCGGCCCGCACGCCGCGCAGCAGCAGAGCCATCCCGTCGCGGCGGGCACCGGTGGCGGCGGCCGTCTCGTCGACGACCCGGCCGAGTGCCTCGGTCAGTTCTCGGTCGTCGGGTTCGGCGAAGGTGACGCGCAGGAACTCCTGACCGGACCAGTCCCCGAGCCGTTCGGGCAGGCGGGAGAGCCGTCCGGCGGCTCGCAGGGTGCCAAGCGCGGCCCGGACCATGCCCTCCAGCCGGGCGACGATGGCCTCACGGTTGCGGCCGATGTGCGCGAGATCGTCGGAGAGGCTGCGTAGCCGTGGTTCGAGTGCCGCCGACCAGGCCGCGGCGTGGTCGGCGACGGTCTCCTGGCCGGCACGCGTCATCTGCCGCCGGGCCGGGGCGGAGACCTGGTCGAACTCGTCCTGGGCCGCCCAGGCGGTGACGGCTTCGGCCGCCGTCCGCACGTCCGCCGCCGCCCGCCCGTGGGCCGCGGCGCTGTCGCGCCAGGCCGCTCGCAGCGCGCGGGCCTGTTCCCGGGCGTCGCCCGCGTCCCCGTCGAAGGGGACGGCCGGCGCCGCCGCGGTGTCGCCGCCCTGGTCGGGCGTCCGGGTGGCGGGCAGGTCGGCGAGGTTCTCGGTGACGGCCTCGAGCGCTGTGAGCTCCTCGACGATCCGGGCGGAACCCTCGAGCAGGGCCTCCGCACCGGCTCGGGCCTGGGCGTGCGCCGCCTCGGCCCGGTCGACGGCGCTGGTCGCGGCGTGCAGCAGCTCGGCCGCCTCGGCCTGGCTGGCCGGAACGCGTCCGGCGGCCAGGGGGGCGGCGCCGAACCGGCGGGCCGTCTCGGTGGCGGTGCGCAGCTCCTCGCGCAGGGCACCGAGCCGTTCCCGGGCGTCGTCGAGTTCCGCGCCGAGGGTGGCGGCGGTCTCCCGGGCCCGGGTCTCCCCGGCGAGCCGGGCCGCGCCGTCCCCACCGCTGACGCCCGCGAGCAGCGCCGAGGCCCGGGTCCGCACGGTCGCGCCGACGGCGTCGAGGGTGCCGCGCAGCGCCGCCTCCTCCCGCCGGGCCCGGTCGAGCTCGCCGCGCAGGTCGGCACCGACCGCGACCTGCGCGTAGGTGCGGCTGGTCGCCTCGTAGGCGACCCGCAGGACCGCGACCGCAGGCGCCGGCGAGGAGATCGCCGGGTCCGCGGGATCGGCGGCCGCGGCGCCGAGGACACCGGCCGCCTCGGCGCGGGCCGCCGCGGCGTTGCGGTGTGCCTCGTCGGCCCGGCGGACGGCCTGGGCCGCGGCCCGTCGGGCGACACCGGCGTGTTCCTGCGCGGCGCGGGCCGCGGCGAGGGCGTCCTCGGCGATGGCGGCGGCCCGCGTCGCCTCCCGTTCGAGGCCGGCCGGCTCACCGACGGTGCGCGCCAGCCGGTCCAGCGCGCCGGCCCGCGCGGTGGCCGCCTCCGCGGCGGCGCGCAGCGGTTCGACGTCCTCGAGCGCGTCCCGGGCGCCGCGCTCCGCCTGGGCGACGGCGTCATGGGCGTGGGCCAGCCGGGTTCGAGCGGCGTCGACGGCGTCGCGTGCGGTGGACACCTCGGTGGCCAGGCGCGCCGGCTGGCCGGGTGGCCAGGCGCGCAGCCAGGCGGCGAGGGCCACGGCGAGGTCACGGTCGGCGGTGATCCGGGCGAGCGTGGCCGCCGCCTGTTCCGTCCGCTCGTCCTGCCGGGCGCGGATCCGCTCGCGTTCCGTCGCCGCCGCGGCCGGGTCGAACAGTGCCGGGTTGGGGCGGACGAGGACGACCCGCTCCCCGTCGACGACCGGGTCCTGGCCCGTCGCCGCCGTGGTGAGGTCCTCGGCGAGACCGACGGCGACGAGCGTGTCGGGTAGCAGCGCCGCCTCGGCCAGCGCCTCGCCCACCCGGGCGAGGCCGGTCCGGTCGGTGACGACGACCCCGTCGACCAGGTGCGGGCGGGCCCGCACGATCCGGTCGCGTTCGCCGGCGGGCACGGTGTGGGCGAGCCGGGTCCAGCCGGCGACCGCGGCGATCCCGGCGTCCCGCAGCGCCTCGACGGTGGCGGTGACCTCGGCTCGGGCCGGACGCAGACCGTCGCCGCCGAGGGCGCCGAGCAGCCGCCGATCGCGATCGGCGGCGACGGACAGTTCCAGCTGCCGCGCCTCGGCCGACCGGATCGCCGCGGCGAGCTGCCGCGCCGCGGCCTCGGCGAGGGCGGCCAACGTGCTGGCCGCCCCGAGCGTGCCGCCGTCCGCCGGGTCGCCGTTCGCCGGGTCGTCGTCGGGACCGAGCAGGGCGGCGATCCGGCCGTCGGCGAGCAGCGCGGCCGCGCCGGTGTCGGCGGCGCTGACCTGGGTGCGGAGCTGGTCGAGGGTGTTCTCGGCGAGGGTGAGGGCCCGTTCGGCGTCGCGCCGTTCGGCCTCCACCGCGGTGCGGTCCTGGGCGCGGGCGGCGGCGCTGAGCGCGTCGCGGACGGCCACCCGGGCCTGTTCGGCCTCGGCGGCGGCCTGCCGAGCCTGGGCGGCCGGGTCGGTGCCGCCGGGGTTGACCAGCCCGTCCCGGACGGCGGTGGCCAGCGCGTCGCGTGCCGTCGCGCTCTGTTCCCGGAGGGCCTGCTCGCGGGCACGGGCGGTCGCGGCGTCGTCGGCGGCCCGCCGGGCGCTGTGTTCGGCCGCCCGCGCCCGCTGTTCGTGCTCGGCGCCGTCGCGCTGGGCCGCGCGGGCCGCGTCGTCGGCGGCCTCGGCGAGGTGGCGCAGGCCGCGTAGCAGGTCGCGGGCGGCGGCGTCCCGGTCGGCCAGCGCCGTGGCGGCGGCCCCCTCGGCGTCGGTGGCGAGCAGGGTCAGCCGGGTGGCCTCGGCGCTGGCCGCCTCGAGGCGCAGCACGTCCTCGACGGCCCGCCATGCGTCGATCTCGGTGCCCGCGTCGGCGACGGCCGCGGCGAGCCGGTCCCGCTCGCCGATCGCGTCGTCGACGCGCAGTTCGACGCTGCGTCGGCGCAGTGCGAGCACCTCGCCGTGGGCCCGGGCTCGGGCCTGGGCGGCGTCCCGTTCCGCGCCGCGGGCCGCGTCCAGCTGGGCGTCCAGACCCGCCCGCGTGGCCTCGTCGCGGCGTAGCCGGGCGCGCAACCGGTCGTGCAGGTCGCTGGTGCGGGCGGCGGCGCCGGCGTGGACCCGCGCCGCGGCGGTGCGCTGCGCCACCGCGGTGACCAGCGGTGCGAGCCGTTCCAACGCCCCCTGGACGAAGTCGCGTTCGGCGCTGAGCACCGCCCGTTGGGCCAGCCGCGCCGCGTACCCGTCGACGACGTCGGCGAGGCCGTCCGGATCCTCGGTGGCGGTGACCGCGCGCAGCAGGAACTCGACGAACTGTTCGTCGCTGCCGAAGGAGAACGCCTCCGCGGCCTCACCCTCGCCGGCGTTCATCGCCCGCTGGTACCGGAAGAGCTCCGGGTCGAGACCGAGCGTGTCGAGCTGCTCGCTCCACGCGCCCTGCTGGGTCACCCAGGCCAGTTCCAGTGCGGGCTCGAGGGTGTGCGCGTCCTGCAACCGGGTGCGGAACCCGGACAGCGTGACATGACGCCCCGCCTCGGTGAACGGCAACCTGTCGATGCCCATCCCGGACGCCCCGGACGCCCGGCCGTCGTCGGCTTCGCTGGTGGGACGCAGCGAGTACCAGGCCTCGGTGGGCCGTCCGGCGTTCGCGCCGCGCCCGCGCCACTCGCTGACCTTGCCGGTCAGCAGGCGTCGTCCGGTGACGGCGTGCTGCCATTCGCAGACGACATGGCCGGTGTCACCGGGCAGGACGAAGCTGTCCAGCACCCGTCCGTTGGACGTGCCGACCACCTGGCGTCGTCCCGGCAGGACCACCGAGAAGATCAGTTTGATCAGGACGCTCTTGCCGCCCCCGTTCTCCAGGAACAGCACCGACGCCGGGGACGGCCGCCGCGGCCACACGCCCTCCGCGCCGGCCGCGGCGGATCGCGGGGCGGCACCCGCCACGGGCGCCGGCCCGCTGCCCGTGGTCGAGCCCTGGGTCGGGACGGTGGTGAAAAGGGCGTCCTGGCGGGGCCCGGTGACCTCGTCGCCGACGCCGGAGAAGTCCAGCGTGACGTCGGCGAACCGGGCGCCGGGTGGCCCGATGGCGTGCAGCCGCACCCGGGAGAGCTCATACATCGGCGGACTCGAGATCGTCGGTGGAGCTGAGGCTGCCGGGGGAGCCGGGACTGTCGGGGGAGCCGAGGCTCGCGGCGGAACCGGGCGGGGTCGGTTCGTCCGGGCGGACCTGGAGGGTGCCGGAGCCATCGGTGACGGTGACGACACCGAGCGCCAGCAGCTCCTCGAAGGCGGCGTCCGCGGCGAGTTCGCGGACCTGGACCTGATAGCGCCCGGTGGTGCGGAACGTGCCGCCGGCCTGGTCGCCGACGTGGACGAGGCAACCCGAGTCGACCAGGAAGTTCATCGCCCGCGCGACGATGCCGGTGGTGGAGCCGGCGAGCCGGCGGGCGTCGCGGGTGCTGCCGGTGGACGCCCGCCGGGCGTACAGCCGCCACGCGGCTTCCAGCCGCGGCGCGTCCACCGGCGGGTCGAGGGTGAGGTCGTCACCGTCGCAGCGTTCGGCGAGCAGCCGGCAGGATTCGCGGACGAACGCGTCGACGCCGTGCACACTGACCCGCCCCACATAGGACGCGTCGGCGAGATCCGCCGGTCGGGGGAAGGCGAGGGCGGCCACGGCCAGCTGGGCGAGCGCGTGCAGCAGCCGGTCGGCGGCCCGGTGTTCCCCGCCGGCCCGCCGGGCGTAGTCACCGATCCGCACGGTGAACGCGGACTCGGCCGCACCCGCCGGCACGATCCCGGCCCGTTCGGAGACGTCCAACACGATCAGCCCGAGGCCCGCGGCGATCGCCTGGGTGAGCGCGGCGAACCCGTCGTCCGCCAGATAACGGCGGACCAGCTCGCGATAGTCGGGGTCCCGCGCCGGCACCAGCCGTGGCCGCAGCCCGAACGACAACAGCCGGGCCGCGTCCTGCGCCCCCCGCAACACCTCGCTCATCGCAGCGCCTCGCTCATCGCGCCGGCTCCGCGGCCAGCGCCCGAGTCGGCTTCGGCTCAGACGCGAGCGTGAGCGCGGGCTCGGACCTCGTCGCGGGGCCGGGTTCCGGTTCGGTCTCCGGCTGGACGAGCCAGGCGCGTCCGACCAGCAGGTCCGCTCCGCCGATGCGTGGGTCGGACAGGGGCGTGCCGTCATCGACGGCGATCATCAGGGTCGGGTCCCCGGACTGGCGGGCCGGCTCGATGCGCGGACTGACCGCGTGCAGTGCCAGCAGCGCCACCAGCTCCGCCACCTCGTCACCATCGCCGACCGTCCCGCCGCCGACGGTCCCGCCGCCGACCGTCCCACCGGCGGTGATCCGGCGGGCGTCGGCGAGCAGCGCGGACAGCCGGCGCGGGCCGGACGGGTCGAGGTCGAGCAGTTCCAGGGCCCGGGCCCAGGTGTCGTCGTCGAAGCGTGGCGGTTCGACGAGTTCCACCAGGTCGGCCTCGACGACCTCCGCGCCGAGCACCTCACGGTCGAGCGGGGGACGCAGCAGCAGATCGACAAGATCGAGCACCCGGGGCGCCCGCGGGGTACGCACACCGACCGCACCGGGAAAGAAGGCGGCCGCGGGCCTCTCGGCCGCACCCGCCGGCAGCGCCAGGGTGGGCACCAGCAGTTCGGCGTGCAGGTCGATTCCGCCGCGGGCCGATGACGCGGCGAACTGCTGGCGGTCCTGCTCGGCGCGGAACACCCCACCGGCCTCCAACAGCCTGGCCTGTAGCTGGGTGTGCCGGCGGATGCAGTCACCCACGATGGTGACGAGGTCGGCCGCCTGCCGCTTGTGGTCCGGGTCGTCGGCGGAGTCGCGATAGCGACGAATGTGGGTCAGGATCGCGTTCTCGTACCGGTAGCGCTGCTCGACGTGGTGCAGCGCCTCGTCGATGAGCGTGGGCATGGCCTCCAGCCAGTCGACGGCGAGGACGTTGCGCCTGGTCGCCTCGAGTCGGCTCCGCAGCTGCTCGGCGTACTGCACCGTGCGGTAGCGCGCGGCCTCGGCGGCGGCCCGGGCGTCGGCGAGGCGGCCGCGGCGGATCAGCGTGTCGAGCGCGACCTCGGCGGCGATCTGCGCCGAGGTGATGTCGGTGTCGAGCGCGCCGACCAGCACCGTCACCGCCTCGTCGGTGGCGCGCAGGTAGATGTCGCCGGCCGGGTCGGCCAGCTCCACCAGCAGCTTGAAGTCGAACCGGCGCCGGACGTAGCGACCGTCGGCGTGCACGGTGCCGTAACCGGCGTCGAACCCGCGGTTGACGTTGCCGACGTTGATCAGGCTGTGCAGCACCCAGGACGCCACCCGCTCGTGCTCGGCCGCGGGCCGTTCGGGCGCCTGCGCCGCGGCCAGGGGCACCAGCCGCCGCAGCACCTGATCGTGATCGGCCCCATGGTCGAAATCCATCGACACGGTGACCTGGTCGATCGCGTGCAGGCCGAGCTCGGCCATCGCGTACCTGGAGAAATCCGCCGTGCTCTCGTCGCCCGCACCGGCGCCCACCAGATGCGCCTTGCGGACATCAAGATCGTGAAGCGGCTGGGTCAGCGCGAGCGCCTTGAGCCGGCGCACCATCCCGACATCACCGACGAGCCCCATCGCCACCGGGGACGACACCGGCGACGCCACCGGGGGCGGCACGGGGGACGAGGTGGGCTCGATCATCGCCTCCGACACTAACGGGTGGCTCCGACAGTTCTGTCGTCCACCCGAACGGGGACCCCGCCGCCGTGGCCCGTCGGTGGTCCGGATGGGACGGGCCCGGTTGACCCGCGTCGCCGCCCAGGAGTGCGCATCGTGGCGTCCTCACATCGCGCGAAGCCGCAGCGTCCGGGTGGCTGTGTCCGTCCCCACGGGAGCGCGGGGCTTCGGGCCGTCCGGGCGGGCACGGGACGTCCATACGCTCGTGATGGATCCGGTGCCGGCGTCAGGCGTCGCCGTGCGGCCCGACCGCCGTCGACTCCCCTGACCGTCTGGAGGCACGACGCCCATGACCACGACGCCCGACGCTTCCCCCAACGCCCCAACCCCGCGCACCCCTACGTCGGCCACCTCGACCAGCTCGACCAGGTCGGCTCCGAACGCCCCAGCTCCCCGCACCGCGACGTCCACCGTCTCGACGCCGCCCGGTACCGCCGCGGTGCCGGTCCAGCGCCGGGCGTTGCCGCCGGTGGAGCAGATTCGCCCGGGGCTGTGGAGCGTGCCCGTCCCGCTGCCGGTGCGCCGGCCGGCGTACATGTTCGTGTACGTCTTCGAGACCGCGGTCGGCCCGTACCTGGTCGACGCCGGCTGGGATCACGACGAGGCCTTCGCAGCCCTGGAGGCCGGCCTCGCCACGATCGGCACGTCCGTCGCCCAGGTGCGGGGCATCCTCGTCACCCACGCGCATCCCGACCACTACGGGCTGGCGCACCGGGTCCGGGCGGCCAGCGGCGCCTGGATCGCGCTGCATCGGCTGGAGGCGGCCGCGCTGCACCACAGCGAGATGATCCGGGACGCCGAACTCGCCGCCATGCTCGTCGACGCGGGCGCCCCCGACGACGTCACCGCCGAGCTGCTCGCCCGCGACCCGCTGCCGATCGCCACGGTGCGCCCGCCGGACCTGCTGATCTCCGACGGCGACCGCCTCGACGTTCCCGGCTGGTCCCTGCACGCCCTGTGGACGCCCGGTCACACCCCCGGCCACCTGTGCTTCTGGGAGTCCGAGCAGCGGCTGCTGGTGTCCGGCGACCACGTCCTGCCGGCCACGATCATCAGCACCCCGCTGCCGAGCCCCACGAACCCGGATCCGCTCGGCGACCACCTGCGCTCGCTGTCCCGGCTGCGGGGGCTGGGCGCCGACCTGGTCCTGCCCGCGCACGATCACCGCATCACCGACCTGGACCAGCGCCTGCTCGAACTCGAGGCCTGTCACCGCGCCCGGATGACCGAGCTTGTCGAGGGCCTGCGCGCCGGCGTCGGCACCGTCTGGGAACTGGCCTCCCTGGTCAGCTGGCACCGCCCGTTCACCGAGCTGCGCGCCATCGCGATGCAGATCGCCGTCCAGGACACCCTGTCCTACCTGGCCGCGCTCGCCGCGACCGGTATCGCCACCGTCGAGGACGCCACCCCCACCCGCTGGCGCCTCGTCACCTGACCATCCCGCACCACCCGACCATCGCTGTCCGCCGGCATCCGGGACCCTGGCTGACCATCCCGCGTCTCCCAGTGCCCTGACATCCATCCGCAGTCCGGCGGGGACGCCCCATGGCGCGCCGACCGGTGAGAGCGCGCTACGGGGGTCGGACGTCAAACGTCGGGTGTCGGGTCGCCGACGTCACGGGCGGCAGGGCGGGGGATGTCGGGGCGGATGCGTCGGTACTAGGGTGTGGTCATGACGTCGGTGTCGTTGTCCAAGGGCGGGAATGTCTCGCTGAGCAAGGTCGCGCCGAACCTCACGACGGTGACGGTCGGCCTCGGTTGGAAGGTCCGCCAGACCAGCGGCGCCGACTACGATCTTGACGCGAGTGCGATCGTCGTCAACGAGGCCGGTCGGGTGCTCTCCGACGGCTACTTCGTCTTCTTCAACAACCTGGTGAGCCCCGACGGCGCCGTCCAGCACCTCGGCGACAACCTCGTCGGTGGCGGCGGTGGCGACGACGAGCAGATCAACGTCGAGCTGCGCACCCTCACCCCGCAGGCGTCCAAGGTCGTCTTCACCGTGTCGATCTACGACGCCGACCAGCGCCGGCAGACCTTCGGCCAGGTCCGCGACGCCTTCATCCGGGTCACCGACGCCAGCACCGGCGCCGAGGTCGCCCGCTACGACCTCACCGAGGACGCCTCCACCGAGACCGCCATGATCTTCGGTGAGCTCTACCGCTACGGCGGCGAGTGGAAGTTCCGGGCCGTCGGCCAGGGCTACTCCACGGGCCTTCGCGGCATCGCCCTCGACTTCGGCGTCAACGTCTCCTGACCCGCGCCGTCTCTGACCTGCGCCGTGAGCGGCGGCAGCGTGCCAGGCGTGGCGCCGCTGGATGAGTTCGACCCTCCTTGGCCTGGCCCTTACACCTTTCTTGGCCGTCTCGGTTCCGGGGGAATGGGCACCGTCTATCTCGGTCGCCGCGGCGATACCGATGGCTCGCTCGTGGCGATCAAGGTGATCAGGTCCGACTTCGCGTCCGATCCCGAGTTCCGCCGACGTTTCGAACGGGAAGCCCGGACCGCGCAGCGGGTTCACCACACCTATACGGCGGCGGTGCTCGATGTCGACATCAACGGCAGCCGGCCGTATCTGGTCACCGAGTACATCGAGGGGCCGACGCTGGCCGCCCGGGTCATCGACTTCGGCATCGCCCGCGCCCTGGAAGGGCGGAGATGGCGACAGTGCTGGTGTTGGAGGCTTTTGGTGGGGAGTCGGAGCGCCGCGAGATAGCCAGGCCCGAGCGGGGATGGGTGAGGTGCTGGTCGAGGGAACGTTCCCTGATGCGGGGTCACCCTCGCCTTCGGCGTCATCACCTGCACGGTCTTGTGACCTGCGGGTCCCGACGGGTTTCGGGCAGCCAGAACGGAACTGTGAAACCCTCTCTCATGCGAAACTTAGCGGCCACTGACCCGTTACCGGCTTTCCACCCTGATCTGCGCGCGGCCCGGTTCCTGCCTCGTTCCTCGGTAGGGCCACGCAGGCTGCGGGTGGTCCGGGCGCTTACCCGGCTGTCCACCCGCAGCTCGAAGGCCCAGACCTCGGTGGAACAGATCGTCCCGGGCGTCACGGTCCGGGTGTACCGGCCAGCCCGGCCGACGCCGGATGAGCCGACCCGGTTGCCCGAGCAGGGTCGTCCGGCGTTGCTGTGGATCCACGGCGGCGGCCTCGTTTTCGGGGTCGCGGCCATCGACGACCCGTTCTGCCGTCAGATCGCCGATGATCTCGGCATCGTGGTGGCCTCGGTGGACTACCGGCTCGCCCCCGAACACCCGTACCCGACCCCGCTGGACGACTGCTACCGCGGGCTGCGCTGGCTCGCCGAGCAACCCGACGTCGACCCTGAGCGCATCGCGGTCGGCGGCAACAGCGCAGGTGGTGGACTTGCCGCCGCGCTCACCCTGCTCGCCCGGCAACGCGGTGAGATCCGGCTGGTCTTCCAGCTGCTGACCTATCCGATGATCGACGACCGCAGCAGCGACCGCACCGACATCACCCCGCGGCAGCTGCGGCTGTGGAACCAGAAGAGCAACCGGTACGCCTGGACCTCCTACCTTGGCCCCGCCTCGACCGACATCGCCGGCCAGGTGTCACCGCTGGCCGCGCCGGCCCGTGCCGACGACCTGACCAACCTGCCCGCGGCCTGGATCGGCGTCGGCACCCGCGACCTCTTCCACGACGAGGACGTCACCTACGTCCACCGGCTGCGCGCCGCCGGCGTGACCTGCACGTTGCACGAGGTACCCGGCGCCTACCACGGTTTCGACGTCGTCGAGGCCACCGCCCCCGTCTCCCGCGAATTCCGCCGCGCCCAGATCGCCGCTCTGGCTGTCGCCCTAACAGATCCAGCCCCCGGGAACGAGGAGAACAGTGTGGCATCGCCCCCGGCTTCGGGGTCACCCTCGCTTTCGGACGAGGCGTGAACAGACGCCGTTCGCGGTGGCCGGAGCCCGCTGGTTTCTCGCTGGTCAGGCGCGGTGCAGGGCGGCAGTGACCTTGCCGCCGAGTCGGCCGGTGAGCTCCGGGGCTGGAACCCAGCGGTGGGCGGTGACTTCCTCCAGTTGAAGATCAACGCCGGTACCTGGGCCCAGGGGCTGTATTCCGAGGAGAAAGCGAAAATCGTAATGGGTGTGCGCCGGTTCGCCTTTCCCGAGATTTTCGGGGATCTCATGGGCATCGATATCGATCGGGTACCCGGCGATGGGAGTAACAGCCGAGGCCGAGATCCCGGTCTCCTCGGCAAGTTCGCGGACGGCTGCGTCCAACAGCGTGCGGTCGTCGGCTTCGACATGTCCACCGGGCAACAGCCAGCGGTCAAGGCTCCTGTGCCGGATCTGGAGCACTCCCCGATCCTCACCCACGGCGATCGCACCACAGGTGACATGTCCCGGCACCGTACGGCGGGACGCGACCGGCTCTGACCCGGTGGCCAGGTCGAGCAGAGGAGCGAGCGTGTCATGTTCCTCGGGGTGGACGTCGAGATACTGCCGAACCGCGGCCAGGATGTGTTCGTTCACCGAGGATCCTCACTCTTTGTCGAAGGTGCGCAGCCATGCCCGCGCGATGCTCTCACGGACCCGGTGGGCGACCTGATGCAGGCCCGGTTCCGCCAGCCGGCCCGAGGTCAGCAGGGACAGCGCCGCCAGGATCTCGCCCTGTACCAGGTAGATGAACGGTCCAACGGCCGCGCCGTGGACGAAGTTGACGGCGTTACCGTCGTTGAGGAGGTAGAAATGATGGCCGGTCGCGCACGCCACGATGTTCGCGCGTGCCAACGCTTCCGCTTTCCACCGCACCTGTCCGAACTGGCACAACCCGCGGCTATGACGACGGCACTGGGGACGCGTCGTCGAAGATGGCTTCCTTCGCGGCCTGCGCGAGGGTGGCCTGGGTGGTTGCGGGGAGTCCGGTCCGGTTCCAGTGGAAGATCACATGCAGTGCGATGACTGCGCGTACTCCGCGTGTGAGCTGGCCGTTTTCCCGGAGGCTCCGGAGTGATCTTCCTGCTTGGCGAAAAGATGTGAGCCAGTCGCTGCCGATGAGGTCTGCTCGGGCGTGTCCGCGCAGGAGGTGGCGCATGTCGCTGGTGAGGGATGCCCAGGTCTGCGGGTCGGGTGGTGTTTCGTTGAGGCCGGAGCGCTGTTCGGCTACTCGTGCCCACACGTCGCCTTGCTCGTTGATGTCCAGTCCTGCGGCTCGCATGAGCGCGGTGCAGAGCAGGAGAGAACGTTCTCGTCGGTCGGTGTGTTCGTCGCCGAGGGTGGCGAGTAGGTGCCGGCTGTCGGCGTGGAAAAGGGCGTGGGCCAGGTCCATGCTGGCCGGGCCGCCGAAGGCGTGGATCTCTGGTTCGTAGATGTCGTGGGTCCAGGTGACGCCGTGTGTGAGCAGGGGGTGGAGCGAGTCGGTGGCGAAGCTTTCGCGGTCGTCCGTGGAGTCGGTGAGCAGGTAGCGGATGCGCCATGGGCCTTTGCGGATGAACGACCAGGAGGTGATGAGGCCGTTTTCTTCGGCTGGCGGAAGGACCGCGGTCAGGTGGGCGATGGCTTGGCGTTCCCGCTCGGCCGGGTCCTTCGCGGGGTAGGCGATGTTCACCTGCTTCCATGGGGTTTCTTTCATGGTGGGGCCTTTCGGTCAGCGGAGCAGGAGGCAGGCGTCCCATGAGGTTGTCGTGGTTCCGGTGGTGGCCAGGGCGGCGCCGGCCGATCCGACGAGGAATCCTGGTGGCTCGCCGGTTGGGGCTGCGGCGTTGCGGTGCAGGAGCAGCGGTTGGGTGAGGGGGATCGGGATGAGGGCGTCGGTGGCGATGCTGCGGGCGGTGGCGAGCAGGCCACTGGTGCCGTGGCACAGGCTCCGGTCCACGAGATGGCCCTGTTGCACCGGGTCGTGCAGGCAGTCGAGGAAGGCGGTCTCGGCGCGGCGTTGGCGTGCGGGGTCGTTCAGGGCGCGGGCGGCGAGTTGCTGGGCGCGGGTGATGCCGGGGGTTCCGTAACACCAGGACGGTTTGAGCGGGCCCTGTTGGCTGGTGGTGCCGTGATTGATGTCGGCGAGCGTGATGATCTGCGGCCACCAGGAGCCGCCGCCGGCGCTTTGCTGTTCCCAGGCGTCCAGCCACTGGCAGATGCGGGTGATCGCCGCTGCCTGTCCGTCGACCGTGATGCCGTCGTTGAGGGTGAGGGCCAGGAGGGCGAGTGGGCCGCAGATTCCGTGGGCGATCGAGTGGTTGCTGTGTCCTCCGGGTGGCCCTTTCTGGCGGCGGTTGGGGCCGGTGGGGCACCACCAGCCGGGCAGTCCGTCGACGGGTTCGGTGAGCCGTACCAGGTAGTCCAGAACGTCGCGGAGCAGCTCGTGGTCGCCGTTACGACGCAGCGCCACGGCAAGACCGGTCAGGCCGCCGATGAGGTCGTATTCGGCCATCAGCGGCCGGCGGCGCTGGTCGATCCTGGCGTGCGCGGCTTTGAGGTGGTGCCGGGCGACCGTGGCGGTGCCCGCGTCCGCGGTTGCCCTGGCCTCGCGCAGACCAGGGTGGTCGGGGGCGCTGTGCAGGACGAAGGACAGTGCCGGTGCGCCGTAGTAGAGGCTGGCGGTGGCCGCGATGCTGATGCCGTCGGTGACAGCTTGCGTCAGGGTCGCGTGCGCCTGGTCCCAGGTGGCCGGCGCGCTTCGGGCCTGCTCGAGGTGGAGCAGGGCGATGCCGGCCGCGCCGCCGCTGAGGGACTGCCCCGGCTTCATGGCGCGCTTCGGGCGAGCAGGGTGTGGGCGCTGGCGCGGGCCAGCCGCAGGCAGCGGCGCTCGGAGGCCAGGTCGACTCCGATCATCCGGGCGTGGTGCAGGTGCAGCAGGTCGGCCAGGATTCGGTTGGGGTCGAGGCCATCCTGGTCGATACGTGCCTGGTAGTCCGCCAGTGCCTCGCGGAGCCGGTCGTTGGCGTACAAGGGGATTGTCCGCATGACCTGTTCGCGGCTACCGCTCACCGGCTGGTGGGCGGTTGTGGTCGGCGGCCCGCTGTGGTGGTCGACATGGTTGAGGAGCCAGGCGGGTCCGTTTCCGGTGAAGCCGTCGGCGATGCTGATCAGTCCGGTGGCGGTGGCGATCGTCCGGTCGCCGGAGAGGCGTCCGAGGGCCGCATGGGAGTCGGCGGCGAACACCGCTTCGGCTGCCGCCAGGGTAGGACCGGTGCCGAAGCGGGTCTCGGGCCGGTAGGTGTGGATCGTGTAGTCGCGCAGCAACGCGTCCGCGCGCAGACCATCCGCCCAGTGCCCAAACTGCTGGACGGCCGCCCCAAACCGATCGGCGTCGCGCAGCGGGATGCGTAGTCGAAGGTGGGGCTCGGGCTGGTGGTGGCGGATGAACCACCAGCGGTCCAGACCGTTCTGGCTGTCGTCGACCAGGTCGGCCAGCCGGGCGAGGATCTCATCGCCCCGGCCGTAGACCTTCACGTAGAGCCACGGCGACAGGCCGGGTCGGTGCTCCACGGTGCTGGCCGCCCGCACCGGGCGTGGGTGTCTCGGCTCGGTCGGGTGCGCGGTGCGGGCGAGCGTGACGACGAGTTCGTGGGGTCTGTCCCCGAACCAGCCGGGCCGGCCGCTGGCCTCGGTGAGGACCGCGTCCGGCTGCCGGTCGAGGCGGCTGCGAACAAGCGTGAGGTGCGCGGGCTCGTCGAGATCGATGCCGATCCGCACATCGTCGGCACCGAGCAGCACCTCGGACGGGATCCGGTAGGTCTCCCGTAGCCGTTCCCAGGCCGCCCGCCAGGCGGAAAAAGGCACGGCGCGGGCCGGGAGGCTTGCGCGGCTGATGGTCCAGCGGGCGGGATGAAGGATCGACCTGCCGCGCCGGATACGCGGCAGGAACGGCAGTTCGCGAGCGACGGCTCCCCAGGTGAACGGGCAGCAGGGTGCGCAGAACGCCGTCCAGATCTCGGTCAGGAAGCGTATGAGTGGCTGCTGGCCGCCAGGGAGATCGACCGCGTTGAACAGCATCGGTTCGACCGGGCAGCCGCGGGACAGCGACAGCAGCCACAGCCGCTGCGCGTCCCCCGTGACCGCCAGGTCGTCGAGATCGAGGTCGGGATTCTCCTGGTACTCCCCGAGCGGCAGGATCGGGAGGATCTTGGGTACCCTGGCCACGGCCGTCATCTTCCGCGCCAACGGCGGCCCGGAGATCTGCGCCGCGAGGGCTCCGGGCAAAGCGGTTGGTAGTGCGGCATAGGCGCGGCGGAAGCGCGCGTGTTCGGTGTCGCCGAGCAGGTGCAGGAACCGGCCGACGGTCACCCCGGCGTGCCGGGCCCCGCTGATGACGGTCAGCGTGAACGCTCCCCGGTCCAGATCGCTCAACGACGGCGCCGCCAGGGCGAAACGAAGCTCGGTGTGCGGGACCGCAGGTCGATGCCCGACGGTCAGCCTGGCGATCAGGTCATCGTCCAGGACAACCTCGGTCCGGCCGTCGAGGGCGGCCTGCTGAGCGATCTTCGTCAGTAGCACGTCGCGCGCGGTGAGCAGCCGCGGCTCGCGGCGATGGGACCCCCGGTAGCCAGCCGGCAGGCCCAGCCCGGAGTCCGCGACCAGCTGGCGGACGGGCACCGCCGCGCCCGGCCCGTACCGTTCGAGAAACGCCAGGTGATAGGCCCGCCAGCCCGGCATGTCCGGCGCGACCAGGGCCAGGGCCGACGCGGCGTGCTCAGCTTCGCGCAGCACCGCCGGCGGCAGGGCCACCGAACAGTCGACCGCCACCTCGGCCACGGACCGTTCGCAGGGGTCCGGAAAGTCGGCGTAGCGGGCGAGGTACGTCGCCGGATCGGTCACGGTCATCGGGGGGCGCGCAGCCGACAGCAGCACGCGGTGGGCCACCAGGTCAGCCAGCATACGTTCGATGACCGCGGGCTCAACCGTGGGCGCCTCGACGGCCAGCATGGCGGCCAGGTCGCTGAACCCGATCGGTCGGCGCGCCGCGTGCACTACCAGCCGAAGCGGACGGGTCAGGCCCACCTCGACATCCCGCAGGTGGCCTTCGGCGCTCACGCCCGGAACGACCCACGATCGGCCGCGGGCGAACCCGAGGCAGTTCGTCACGACCGGCATCGTCCGCAGCGTGGCCAGTTGCTGCTCGAGCCGCTGGGCCTGCTCGTCCAGAACCAGCCCCTCAGGCTGGTTCACCACCCGGTGGGCAGCGCCCCACGCGGCTTGCGCACGGGTGGCGAACTCCACCGAGGCGATGCCCGCGAACAACCCGAACGGCGTCGCCCTACTCGTCCAGCGCAGCAGATACCGCATCAGCGTCTCCACCAGCCGCCGCATCGACCGCGTCGTGGTTCGCGCCGACGGCGCAGGTGCGGCGAGCTGCCGCTCCACTTGGGCCGCCAGGTCCGGGGGGGCGGGGGGGGGGGGCGGGGCGGGGCCCCCCCCCCCCCCCCCACGGCCGGACTCCACCGTGCCTAGTGGGCGAAGTGGCGCACGCCGCTGAAGTAGAGCGTGACCCCGGCCGCCCG
>NZ_JALKFW010000179.1:0-30095 GCF_023243055.1 Frankia sp. AgPm24
CCACCCCCGCCCCGCCCCCCCCCCCGCCCCGGACCACCGCACCGCGCACCACCCCGCCCCGGACCACCGCACCGCGCACCACCCCACCGCGGACGGCCACTCCCTCACGCAGCGAGAGCGCGGCCGCGACACCCACCCGAGGGGGCGGCGGGTCGTCGAAACCGCCGGCCACCTCCGACGGTGACGGCGACGGCGGTGGGTCCGGCACCGGCGGCGGTTCGGGTGGCGGCGGTGCGGATGGTCCGGCGACGCAGCGGCCGCGAAGCTTCCCGTTTCCGCAGCCGACGGTGAACTCACGCGGTCCGACTCGTTCGCCGTCGTCGACGCCGACCCGCGCGACCACGCCCCCACGGACACCGACGCGGGCGACCCTGTCCCCGCGACCATCGGCATCCCCGCAGCCATCGCAGCCATCGCAGCCATCGCTGTCCCCGCGGGCGACAGCATCCACGCGGGTGTCGGTGCCGCCCGGTCCGGCCGCGCCTTCTCCCTCGCGTTCGGTCTCGGCCCGGCCGTCAGCGTCTGCCCGGCCCTCGCCCTCCAGCCAGACGCCTGGATCGGCGCGCCCGACGGTCACGGTCGACGCGCCGCGGTCGATCGGTCCTGTCGAACCCTCGATCGGGACGCCCTCGATCGGGACGCCCTCGCTCGAGGTGCCGCCGGTGGCGCTTTCCCGGCGTGAGCAGACCCCAGGAGCGGCCCCGCCGACGAGCGGCGGATCAGGGCACGACAGCAGCCGACACGGTGCTCTTCGTATCTCCTAGGTAACTCTTGGTGAGCTACGGTGTGGCTGTTCGGTCAACCGCTGCGATCTGGGGGCCCGATGCCGACTGTCGCCATGGCACTGGCTCTGCTCGCCGTCATGGTCATGGTCACCGGGATCGTGGGGACGGTCCGCGGCCACGTCGACCGTCTGCGCATCCCGGATCGGCGCCATGGTCTGATCGTGGCGACCATCGGCTTCACGGTCGCGGTGGTGGCCTTCGGCTTCGCCGCGCCGCTCGGCGTCCAGCCCGATACCGACGATGATGCCAGCCTGTGGGCGGCGGGCGATCCGCGAAACCAGCTCGGGCTCGAGAGCACCGGTCGCGGGGGTGCTCTCGGTGGCACCGGCTCCGCTGGCTCGACCGCGGGACCCGACGCCGGCCACCTGGGCGGGCCAGGGGGCAACGGGGTCGAACTCGCCCCGCCGGTACCCACCCTGCCGCCCTATCCGGACCCTATCTACGGCCTGACGCCGTCGGCACCGCCGTCCATCGTGAACGGAGGCGGCGCGCAGTCCGCGATCCCCGCCGTCCCCGGCCTGCCGGCTGTGCCCGCCGTACCCACTGTGCCCGCTGTGCCCGCCGTACCCGCGCAGCCCGCCGTCCCCGCCGTTCCCAGCGCCGCGTCCAGCCTCGTGCGGCCCAGCGTCGCCGCGTCCGGCCTCGCCGTGCCCGCCTGGCCGGTCGCCCCCACCATCCCGGTGGATGGCCTGACCGGGACCGTGCCGCCCACCCCACCGGCCTGGCCCGGCGCCGTGGAGCTGCCGCGCCCACCGGGACCGCTGGGACTGGGACCACCGGACAGACGAGCCGACCTCACGCCGTAGCCGCCGTAGCCATGGCCGGCCATGGTTGCCGTGGCCCCAGCGAGCGGTCTGGAAAGGGCATCGGGCGCGGGGGTCAGACCACCGAGGTGGGCACGGCGCGTCGGGCCGCGACGAGGGCGCTGATCGCCGGCAGGTTCACCGCGCCCCACGTGTCCAACTGGGCGGGCAGCTGCTCGAGCTGCGAATCGAGGACGAACACGCCGGTCGTCGGGCAGGCGGCGCCGATCTCGACGAGCACCGGACGCAGGTGGACCTCGACGGCGAGCGCATGCTGCGGCGCGGCGGCGACCTGGACCGGCACCGTCGGCAGACCGGCGAGTTCGCCGCCCCCGATCTGGTCGAGCAGCAGCTTCAACAGCCCGGTGTAGGTGGCCTTGTAGGTCGGGGTGGCCACGACGAGCACATCGGCCGAGCGAATGGTGGCGAGGGCCGCCCTGACGGTGGGGTCGCCCCAGCCGAGCAGGCCCGCACCCAGCTCGCTGACCTCGAGGACGTCGGTGGTGGCGGCGTGGCCGGCGGCGGTCAGTGCGGCCTCGACCCGGGCGGCGACCGCCTCGGCGACCTGCCGGGTGCGGGACGCGGGTTTGGGATTACCCACCACACTGATGATCCGGCACGGTTCCATCGGACGGCCTCCCTGATCCGCTCGCGGGCCGACGCTGCGAAAGCTCGACGGCAACAGCGCTGCGAAGTCTAGCGAAGCACGCCGACGCGCACCCGTGATCGCGTGAGAACGACCACGGGTGCTGCCGGCGGATGACACTGGTATGACGGGCCCGCCACCCGACCTCAAAACTCGTGATGCGGTCCCGCGCATCCAGCGGATCGATCGGGTCGGGGGCGGGAAGAAGGACCGTCCGGACTGCCCTGGAGGGCAGGTCCCTGATTCCGGACGACACGGGGCGGGAAAACGGTCGAGGCCGGTTCCGCCGCCGGCAGACCGCTCTCGGGGTGCCGGCGGAGTGCCGGCGGGATGTCGGTCGGGAAAAAGGAGTGGCCGACGCCGAGGGTCGGGCTGGGCCGGGCCACGGCCCGGGATCAGCGGGGCGTCAGAATGAAGTGGTAGAAGATGGCGAGCGGCCACAGCACGGTCGCGATCACCGCGGTGAAAAGACTGGCCAGTGCATGGCCGTCCCAGTCGGTGAAGTTCCAGTAGTCCTGGCTGGCGGTGAGGATGACCCCGATGACGAGGTAGAGCAGCGTTCCCAGACTGATGCTGCTGGTTCGGGTGCCGACCCGGGCGCTCATACCGGCTCCTTCTGCTGAGTGGGTCACCGCGGTGATCCGTGGCTGTCGGGGGATTACCCGCTATACGTCGACCTACACGCTCGCGTCCGGTTGCGCACATTCCGAGAATGACGGTCGGGTCGCCCGGGCCGCGTTCGACGGTCGAGGGATCCAGCGCCCGCAGGGTCGGGCGCGGCCGAACACCGACCGAGGGTGGCGTCGGGCACAGGCCGCCCACCTTCGGGCTGGTCGGGCCCGGACCCGGTCGGCGCCGTCACGAACCCGGCCCGGTTCCGGCCCGGATTCAGGCCCGGCGCCCGACCGGCCGGCCATCAGAGGGCCCTGCGCGGGCGGGTGGACCACGGCGACTGGTCAGGTCGATGGACGGGCATGGCCGACCCGACCGTGTGTCACGGTGAACCGGGAGGTCAGGCTGTATACGAGCATGAGATGAACGGTGGGATGCCGGGCGACATGTCGGGTCGGATGTCCTGGGCGAACGGCGCCCGACAGCTGTTTTTCGGGCCGAAACCGTGAGGTGTCCGCCGTGTTGTCTCGAGTGGAGACCCCGGCCCGAGGGCATTGTCTGACAGCGGATAGCGTGGCGCCGTGCCCATTCACAGCCCGCCCGGCGCCCGGGCGACCCCACCGCCGTTGCAGATCGTTTCGAACATTACACCTTCACGATCCTTCGGTAGTAGGTCGTCGGTCGTTCTTTCGTCTCCCGGATTTGCGTATCTGATGTGCTTCGTGGCCGCGATGGCTACTGTTACGGCCACTGCCGTGATTGTGGGAGTGTGCCGCGCGCGGCATGCCGCCCGGAAAGCACCGGCTCAGACCGGTGACCATTCCCGGGCCTGGACGACCAGGCCGGACCAGTCCGCCCCGTGGCGGCTGGCCCGCTGGGCCAGCGAGAGGATGCCGTTCGACAGCCAGCTGCTCGGCCGCACCGCCGACGCGGCCAGCGCCCGGGTGGCCAGCGTCTGGGCCCGGTCGAGGTCACGCCCGCGCATCGCGGCGGAGGCCTGGTAGAGCCGCACCGCGGCCAGCGCGCCCGAGGCTCTGCTCCGGTCGAACAGGCTGGCCGCCTCGGCCAGCTGGCGTTCCCCCTCGGCCAGCGAACCCGCGGCCACCAGCGCCGCACCGCCGAACGTCGGCAGGTAAGCCGGATGGATACCGTCCAGGCTGTAGCCGGGAGTGCCGGCGGGCAGGGTCGCGGCGATGGCCTCGGCCTCCCGCAGAACCTCGACGACACCGGCGATCGGCATGTTCCGCGCGGCCATGATGTGCGCCTCGGTGGTGATGGCCAGGATCGCGGTGTGCGCCCGAGGGGCGGTCGCCCGGGCGGCCCGGGCGAGCTGGAGACCATCGTCGGTGCTGGCGAACGCGTAGGCGGCGAGCTCCGCCAGCACGACCCGGGCGTGGGCCACGGAGACGGTGTCCCCGACGTGGCGGCCGAGGACCAGCGCGGCACGGGCCGACGCGGTGGCCCGGGCCGGTAGGCCCGCGTCACCCTGGGCGACGGCTGTCATGACCAGGATGCGGCCGTGGGTGCGCGTCCAGTCCTGGCGCAGGGCCTCGCCGAGGCGCCAGCGCCCGATCGTGCGTGCCTGCTGTTCGAGGATGGCCAGCCGGGCCACCAGTTCCGCGGGGGGCGTCGTCTCCCACCGGCGGGCGAGCGTGCGCAGGGCGGATTCGACCTCGTCAAGCGCGGTGCGGCTGTCGGCCGCGGGGAAGCTCACGACTCGCACGTCCCCGAAGGGCGGACCACCCAGGGCCGCCGCGCCGGCGGCGAGAGCGGCGCAGGCGGCCGCGCCGTGTCGAAGCAGCGCACGACGGTCCGCCGAGGCGCCCATCCGGTACTCCTGACGCTCGCAGCCCGGTGGACCGGGCGGGTGCCCGGCCTACCCACACGTGCAGCCATGTGTTCTCCGCCCGTGAGTTTCCGACCGTGACCTCCAACGCAGCAACACAACCTTAACCTTTTAAGGTTCGCTATGTCGCCCGCATCTCCAGATCGTGCACATATATCGGCCGTTGCGGCGGGCGGTTGACGCACCGTCCGTGGTGCGAGCATCGGGCGCAATCCCGGCTCGGCCGGTCGAGCTAGGACGAACCGGCCCGGCCGGCGGTGGTGGTGTCCGCGGCCTTCGACGGGAAAGCCGTGGACAGCCCGTCCAGTGCCTGACGCAGATCGTCGGCGAGGTCGTCGGCGTTTTCGATGCCAACGGACAGCCGGACCAGGTTCGCCGGCACCGCGAGGGGCGAATCAGCCACGGACGCATGGGTCATGCTGGCCGGATGCTCGATGAGGGATTCGACCCCGCCAAGCGACTCCGCGAGGGTGAAAAGCCTGGTCCGCGCGCACAGTTCGAGGGCGGCGGCATGGCCACCCGACAGGGTGAAAGACACCATTCCACCGAAATCCCGCATTTGTTTCACGGCCACCGGGTAGCCGGGATGGCCGGGCATACCCGGATAGCGTACCGTCTCGACCGCCGGATGCGCGGCGAGATGGGTCGCGACATGCCGGGCGTTCGCGCAGTGCCGGTCCATCCGTACCGGGAGGGTTCGGATGCCGCGCAGCAGCAGCCAGCAGTCAAAGGGTCCCGGTACCGCCCCGGCCGCGTTCTGCAGGAACCGTAGTCGCTCGGCCAGGTCCGGATCGGCGGTGATGATCGCACCCCCCACGATGTCGCTGTGCCCACCGAGGTACTTCGTGGTGGAGTGCACCACCACGTCCGCGCCGAGGGACAGTGGCTGTTGCAGGTACGGGGAGGCGAACGTGTTGTCCACGGCGAGCAGCGCGCCGGCGTCATGAGCGAGGGTCGCGAGCGCGCCGATGTCGGCGATCGTCAGCATCGGGTTGGTCGGAGTCTCGCACCACACCAGCCGGGTGACGCCCGGACGGATCGCGGCCCGGGTCGCCTCGGCATCGGCGAGATCGACGGCGGTGTGCTCGACGTTCCACTGCGAGAGCACCCGGGCGACCAGCCGGTAGGTCCCCCCGTAGGCATCCGCCGGAACGACGATGTGATCACCGGGACGGCAGACCGCGCGCAGCACCGTGTCGGTGGCAGCCATACCGGATGACATCGCCAGCGCCGCCCGGCCGCCTTCGAGCGCGGTGAGGCAGGTCTCCAGGACGGCCCGGGTCGGGTTCGACGACCGGCTGTACTCGAATCCGCCGCGCAGCCCACCGACCCCGTCCTGGGCGTACGTCGAGGCCAGATGCAGCGGTGGGACCACGGCGCCGGTCGTCGGATCAGGCTCCTGACCAGCATGGATCGCGATCGTCTCAAAGCCGGCGGCGTTGTGGGCCCGACCGGACGACCGCGGCTCGGGGCCGGCACCCACGTCCGCATGGACGGCCGGGTCGCGGCCGACGCTCAGATCGGGGCCGGAGTTCGGGTCGGGGCTGGCGGCCGAGGCGGTAGTGGCATCCATGTCGTCACGCTACGGCGTCGCGGCCAGGAAACTCAGCAGGTCGGATCGGGTCAGGATGCCGACCGGGCTGCCGTTGTCGTGGACGAGCACGGCCAGATCATCCCCGAGGACCGTCACGACCCGCGACAGCGGCTCACCGGTACCGACCATCGGCAACGGGGGAGAAAGGTGCTCGGTGACCGGGGCGTCGATCGCGGCCCGGTCCGCGAAGACCGCCGCCAGCAACTGTCGTTCGAGCACCGCGCCGGCGACCTCGGCCGCCCGCAGCGGCGGCTCGTGCGCCACCACCGGCATCTGCGACACGTTGTACTCCCGCAGGTAGCCGATCGCCGCGCCCACCGTCTCCTGCGGATGCACGTGGACCAGGTCCGGTGGCGCGGCCGTCCGGTGCTGGGCGGCCTTGTGGGCCAGCGCGTCGGCGACGGTCGGTCCGGTCTGCGGCGGCTCCAGGAAGCCGTACTCGTACATCCAGTCATCGTTGAAGATCTTCGACAGGTAGCCGCGGCCCGAATCCGGCAGCAGGACGACGACCAGGCCGTCCGGTCCCAGTTCCCGGGCCACCCGCAGGCCCGCCACCACCGCCAGCCCACCGGAGCCACCGAGGAGCAGCCCGCAGCGGCGGGCGAGTTCGCGGGTCATCAGGAACGACTCGCGATCGCTGACCGCCTCCACCCGGTCGACCACCGTGCGGTCGTAGGTCGCCGGCCAGATGTCCTCCCCGACCCCTTCGACGAGGTAGGGACGGCCGGTGCCGCCGGAGTAGACCGAACCCTGCGGATCGGCGCCGACGATCTGGACGGCTCCGTCCGACACGCCCTTGAGGTAACGTCCGACACCGCTGATGGTGCCGCCGGTGCCGATGCCGGCGACGAAATGGGTGATCCTGCCGTCGGTGTCGCGCCAGATCTCCGGGCCGGTGGTCGCCTCGTGCGCCGCCGGGTTGTGCGGATTGGAGTACTGGTCCGGGCTCCAGCTGTCCGGGGTCTCGCGGACCAGCCGCCGGGCCACCTGGTAGTACGACCGGGGATCGTCCGGAGCCACCGCCGTCGGGCAGATCACCACCTGCGCGCCGAAGGCACGCAGCACCGACCGCTTCTCCTCGCTGATCTTGTCGGGCATCGTGAACACGCACGAGTAGCCGCGCCGCGCCGCGACGAGCGCCAGCCCCACCCCGGTGTTGCCACTGGTCGGCTCGATGATCGTGCCACCGGGGCGCAGCGCCCCCGACTCCTCGGCGGCGGCCACCATCGCCAGCGCCACCCGGTCCTTCACCGACCCGCCCGGGCTGAGATATTCCACCTTGCCCAGCAGCGGTGCGCGCGTCTGCTCGAGCGTCGGCGTCAGCGCCACCAGCGGTGTGTCACCGACCAGATCGACCACATGATCGAACACTCGCATACCGGTCATCCACCTATCCCGTACGGTCAGGCAGCGCTGTCGGGCTGTCGGGCTGACAATGACCAGCCGGGCCAGTGGGTCGAGTTGGTTGGCAGGCTGTCATGGATTCGTCGCGTTGGGCGCAGGTCCGCTGGCGAACCGCGATTGTCCCAACCCAGAAGGTAACCAGTTTCGGCTGTGGATGCCCGAGGTTGGCGACCATGACCTCGGACGGTGACCGATGGGCGCTGGACTCGTGAAGACGTTCCGGACGGGGTAGGTCACTGTGGGAGTTTCCCCGCCGGGAGCCGTCCTGGTGGGATCATCGGGTGGCTGGTCCGGTGGGCCGGTCCGATCATGTGAGAGGGAGCGGTCCACGGTGCGCGTCGTGCTCAACGTCATCTGGTTGGTCTTCTGCGGCCTGTGGCTGGCCCTCGGGTATCTGCTGGCGGCGGTGGTGTGCTTCATCCTGATCATCACGATCCCGTTCGGGATCGCGTCGCTGCGGATGGCCAACTTCGCCCTCTGGCCGTTCGGCCGGCGACTGGTCGACCGGCCCGGCGCCGGGGACGCGTCGCTGATCGGCAACGTCCTGTGGATCCTCTTCGCCGGCTGGTGGCTGGCCCTTGGCCATCTCACGACGGGCGTCGCGCTGTGCCTGACGATCATCGGAATCCCGCTGGGCCTGGCGAACTTCAAGCTCATCCCGGTCTCGCTGATGCCACTCGGCAAGGAGATCGTCGACTCCGACAGTCGCGTCTTCATCTGACCCCACCCGCACGCGCCGACCCACCCGCACGCGGATCGCCATGGTCGGCACATCGGAGACGAACACGACCACGGCGATCCGGGTGGCGAGGACGCCCGTCCGACCGTCGGGACACCCGCCGCGGAAAGCGGCTACCGAAGGTCACGAGCTACCGGAGGTCATGACCAGGTCTGGGGTCCGCGCGCGACGGGTGGCTCGGTGCGGCTAGCGTCCCAGGGCGCTCTGGAGATCACGCACGTGCTCCTGGGTCTGCTCGAGCAGGGGGCGCAACGCCTCGGCCACGTCCGCGAGGCCAAGATCGTTCGCCTGGCCGACCCGCGCGCGATAGCGGTCAAGCTGCTCGGACTCCAGCAGCAGGTCGGTACGCAGCGCGTCCTCGGGGTCGGTGGCGGAACTGACGGCCGAGACCTCGGCGGTCGGTGTGCCGCCGAGGAAGGAGATCTGTTCCGCCAGGATCGTCGCGTGGTTCAGCTCCTGCGGCAGGTGGCGCTTGATCTCCTCGCCGACAGCGAGGAACTGCGGGCCGGTGATGGTCGCACCGTGCTGGATGTACTGGACGATCGACTGGTATTCCGAACTGAGATCGTCGTTGAGCAGCTTGACAAACATCTCCCGGTCCATGGGGCACGCTCTCCCGTCTGCGGTGACGCCCGGCTGGATGGCCGGGGCGGCTGTGGGCGGGATGCCCGGAATCAGCGCCGTCAAGCATCCGCCGACCCGTGGGTGGCACCGGATCGTCCGGCGGCGGTGTCCTCAGTGGTCAGGGTCCTCAGTGGTCAGGGTCCTCAGTGGTCAGGGTCGTCAGTGGTCAGGGTCGTCAGCGGCCGCGGCGTCGACGGGTTGGGCCGGCGGCGAGGATGTCCGGCTCGCTGGCCGCGCCCCGGTTCCCGGAGACGCGGTTCCCCGTCGCCGGGATGCCCACCGACTGGATGCCCGGGGCCGAAAGCCCGTCCGGCTGGACGTCGGCGCCGCGGCCGGACGTCGTGCGGGCAGAGGCTGCCGGTCCGGCCGGGGACGCATCCCCCGATCCGCGGGCAGCCGCGGTCGATCGGCCCGCCGCGGTCGAGAACGCACCGGCGACAGAGGTACTCGACGTGGACCTGGTGGCGGCGGACGTGGACCTGGCGGCGGCGGCAGCGGCGGCGACCGCGGCGGCCAGGGTCGGGGCGGCGCTCGGGTAGAGACGCCCCGAGACCGAGACCGGGGTGGGACGAGGTGCCACGGTCGGGCTACGGCGGTGACGGTGGGCGTTGCGCCGGGTGGGCGGGCGGGCGATCGGGGCGGTCACCGGGTCATGCGGCGCGCCGTCACCGGGTGGGTGGCCGCCCGACGCTGTCCGGCCGCCCGGCGCCGTCTGGCCGCCCGGTGCTGGTTGGCCGGCCGGTGCTGGTTGGCGATCCGGTGCCGGCTGGCCGCCGGGGGTCGCGCGGTCGCCGAGGGCGGCGCGGTTGCCCGACGTCCGGTCGGCCAGGGCACGGTCGCCGGTCGTGGCAGCGGTGTCGAACCAGTTGAAGGACACGCTTCGACCGCGCAGGGTGGCGTTCTCCGAACGGAGGATCACCAGGAGCGCGGTGGCTAAGGAGGCGCGCATCCGCGACTCGGCGAGCTGACGCTCGAGTTCGGCGACGTACTCGGGGCTGGGCTCCGCGGCCGCATCCTCGCCCGGGTCCGCTTCGTCGGCCGCCTCGGGGCCGAACGCCGCCACGAACAGCGGATGGGCATGGGCGAGCTGTGCGCCGCGCTCCTCGTGATCGTCCGGGAAGAGCAGTTCGAGGTAGCACTCGACAACGTGCCAGTCGATCTCCTTGTCGCCGCGGAACTGGCGGCTGAGATCGCGGGCGCGGGAGCGGCGAACGCGGGCGTCTCCGTCATCCGCCCAGACCTTGCGGACGACCATCTCGTAGCTGACTCGATACGGCTGGTTGAGATCGTGGAGATGATGGAGCAACGTCAGCTGACTCTTGTTCTCGAGCTCGGCCTTCGGGCCGCGGGGCCGGGCTCCGGCAAGGGACATCGCCGTACCATCCGTTCGTCGTCGTGGTGCGTCCGAATCCGAACTGGTGTGGCAACGTCCCGCTGCCCCGTGAGCACGCGGAGGCGCCCTGAACTTTCGGCTGCCGCGAACGCACGGCCGCCCCGCGAATACGAACGGTCCGCCGCCCTCGGCCGCCTCATCGCACCCGACAACCGGTGCCGCCCGACAACCGTGTCGTTCGACGACCATGCGGTGGGTCGATCCGCCTGCCCGTTGACCTACAGCCGCCCCCGAGGGTAGCCGTTCGGCGCGGTGATGGAACGGTTGGTCGCACCACGAGGTGGACGTGTAAACCCTCACGAGTGCCATCCGCGTCAGGCGTTGACTTTCGGGGTGGGATCGGGTCTGGATAGTGCGGATCTTCGTCTGGGCGGTGTATTCCACGGCGCCGACCCGCCGCCCTCGGGCGAGGGATGAGCGATGTGTGCCGCGTAAGGGCGGCTGCCCGGAAACCGGGTTGTCGGCGCTGCCTCGAGGACGGGGATCCGTCTCGGCCGGGGTGCTCGGAGGGCGCGAAGCGGCCAGTTGGCCGGTGGTCCGGGCGGCGGCGGAACCTGGCGCGGGAATCGGGTCCTGTGTGGTCCTGGAGAAAACGAGTGAAGTGTCGGGTGTCATCATCCGATTGCGGTTCGCACGGATCGGCCGGGACCGTTCTCGCCGGTTCGTCCGGGGCGGTGGCGCCGGTGTTGGCCGGTCGGTCGTCGGCGGTCGGCTAGGCCGCCGGATTTGGTACGGCACTCGGTAATGTGGTCCGTCCGGCCACGTCGGGAGCGCCACGACGGCGAGATCGTGACGCCGGCACGAGCCTGCTCGGAAAAGCCTTGACCTGAAGTCCGGGTCAGGTCGTAAGGTCACTACGCGCCTGCGGCGGAGGCCCCCCGGTCACGAGATCTGTCCGTCATCCATGGAACTGTGCCCGCAGTGGCATGCCCTCGCGGAGGGTGTCCGGTGTGACAGCGGAAGGTTGCTTATAGTGGCCGAGAGTAGCTGAGAGGATCGTATGCTCGTTCGACTCCTGCGGGTGTACCTCGGCCGATACCGCCGGCCCGTCGCCACGCTGGTGGCGCTGCAGCTGGTGGCGACGCTTGGCATGCTCTATCTGCCGACGTTGAACGCCGACATCATCGATCATGGTGTCGTCGTCGGCGACACCGGCTACATCCTGCGGACCGGCGCGGTCATGCTCGGCGTCAGCGTGGTGCAGCTGGTCTGCGCGGGGGCCGCGGTGATGTTCGGTGCGCGCACCGCCATGGCGGTCGGGCGCGACCTGCGAGCCGCCGTGTTCGATCAGGTGCAGGCGTTCTCGGCCCGCGAGGTCAACCGCTTCGGTGCCCCGTCGCTGATCACGCGTGCGACCAATGACGTGCAGCAGGTGCAGATGGTCGTCCTGCTCGGGGCGACGCTGACGGTCTCCGCGCCGATCATGTGCGTCGGCGGCATCATCCTCGCGGTGAACCAGGACGCGGCGCTGTCGCTGCTGCTGGTCGCGATCGTCCCGGCGCTGCTGATCGCGATCGGGATGATCGTCCGCCGGATGCGGCCGCTGGGTCGGGGCATGCAGGAGCGACTCGACACCGTCAACCGGATCCTTCGGGAGCAGATCACCGGCCTGCGGGTGATTCGTGCGTTCGTGCGCGACGCACACGAACGCAGGCGGTTCGGCGCGGCCAACGACGATCTCACCGACGTGTCGCTGCGGTTCGGCAATCTGCTGGCGATGATGTTCCCTCTGGTGTTCACCATTGTGAACTTCTCCAGTGTCGCGGTGATCTGGTTCGGTGCGCATCGCATCGATACCGGCGACATGCAGATCGGTGCTCTCACCGCCTTCCTCAGCTATCTGATGCAGATCCTGCTGTCGGTGATGATGGCGACGTTCATGTTCATGATGATCCCGCGGGCCGAGGTGTGCGCGGAACGCATCAGCGAGGTGCTGGGCACCGAGTCGTCGCTGCGCCCGGCCGCTGAGCCGGTGCGTGCACTGCGCGCGGTCGGCCAGTTGGAGCTGCGCGACGTCGGTTTCCGCTACCCGGGCGCGGAGATCGCGGTCCTGCACCGGGTCAGCCTCACCGCCGGTCCCGGGCGCACCACGGCGATCATCGGCAGCACCGGAAGCGGGAAGACCACGCTGGTCGGGCTGATCCCACGGATCGCCGAGGCCACCGAGGGCGCCGTGCTCGTCGACGGGGTGGACGTCCGCGACCTCGACCCGGCACTGCTCAGCCGTACCGTGGGCATCGTTCCGCAGCGGCCGTACCTGTTCTCCGGGACGATCGCGTCGAACCTGCGCTACGGCAACCCGGACGCCACCGACGAGGAGCTCTGGCAGGCGCTGGAGACCGCGCAGGCCCGGGAGTTCGTCGAGGCGATGCCCGACGGGCTCGCGAGCGCCATCGCGCAGGGCGGCACCAACGTCTCCGGCGGGCAGCGTCAGCGCCTCGCGATCGCCCGGGTCCTCGTGCGCCGACCGGAGATCTACCTGTTCGACGACTCGTTCTCGGCGCTCGACTACGCCACCGACGCGCGGCTGCGCGCCGCCCTGGCGGAGCAGACGGCGCAGGCCACCGTCGTCATCGTGGCCCAGCGTGTGGCGACCATTCGCGACGCCGACCAGATCATCGTGCTCGAGGCCGGCGAAATCGTCGGTACCGGCACTCATCATGAGCTCATGGCGGGTAATCCGACCTACCGCGAGATCGTCCTGTCGCAACTCACCGAGCGGGAGGCCGCGTGAGTGGGAACGGCAGTACCAGCGAGAACGGCAGTACCAGCGAGAACAGGGGTGCCGCAGAGAGCAGCGGGGCCGGCGGGAGCGCGGACGAGGGCCGCGGCGTGAGCATCGCGGCACCGCGGCGGGGGCCGGCGCCGATGGCCGGGCCGGCCCGGTTCCTCGCCGGTCAGGGTGTGGGGGAGAAGTCGGCGGACTTCGCCGGGTCGACCCGGCGGCTGCTGGGCCGGCTGCGACCGCAGCGGGCGATCCTGACCGTCGCCGGGCTGCTCGCGGTGGTCAACGTCGGGTTGAACGTCGCCGGCCCGCGGCTGCTCGGGCACGCCACCGACCTGGTGCTCGCCGGTGTGTTCAGCCGCAACGTGCCCGCCGGCACGTCCCAGCAGGACGCGGTCGCGGCGCTGCGCGCCTCGGGCCATGGCACCCAGGCCGATCTGCTGTCCTCGCTGCACATCACCCCCGGCACGGGGATGGATTTCGACGCCATCGGTCGGGTGCTGCTCTGGGTCGCCGTGCTCTACCTTGTCGCCGGGGCGGCGGGGGTGATCCAGGCCCGGATGACGACCCGGGCCATCCAGCGCGCCGTGTCCGAGCTGCGCTCCGATGTGCAGCACAAACTCGCCCGGTTGCCCGCGCGCTACTTCGACGGTCAGCCCCGCGGCGAGGTGCTCAGCCGGGTCACCAACGACATCGACAACCTCGGCCAGACCCTGCAGCAGAGCATCGCCCAGCTCGTCGTGTCGATCCTGAGCATCACAGGTGTGCTGTCGATGATGTTCTGGATCTCCTGGGAGCTGGCCCTGGTCGCGGTGGTGACCGTGCCGGTGTCGGTGATCGTGGCGACCCGGGTCGGCAAGCTGGCCCAACCGCAGTTCGTCGCCCAGTGGCGGCTCACCGGTCGGCTCAACGCGCACATCGAGGAGATGTACACCGGGCACAACCTGGTTCGGGCGTTCGGCCGGCAGGAGGAGTCCGCGCAGATCTTCCGGGAGTACAACGAGCAGCTGTACGCGGCGAGCTGGCGGGCCCAGTCGATCTCCGGGCTGATGCAGCCGGCGATGATGTTCATCGGCAACGTCAACTACGTGCTGGTCGCGGTGATCGGCGCGCTGCGGGTGGCGTCCGGCTCGTTGTCGATCGGTGACGTGCAGGCGTTCATCCAGTACTCGCGTCAGTTCAGCCAGCCGATGACCCAGCTCGCCAGCATGGCGAACCTGCTGCAGTCCGGGATCGCGTCGGCGGAGCGGGTGTTCGAACTGCTCGACGTCGACGAACAGACCCCGGATCCGGTGCGACCCGCCGTGGTGGTGGCACCGCGCGGCCGGGTGGCGTTCGAGCATGTGGGCTTCCGCTACAAGCCGGACAAGCCGCTGATCGACGATCTGTCCCTGGTCGCCGAGCCCGGGCACACCATCGCGATCGTCGGGCCGACCGGCGCCGGTAAGACGACGCTGATCAACCTGTTGCTGCGCTTCTACGACGTGACCTCCGGGCGGATCACCCTTGACGGGGTCGACATCGCCACGATGAGCCGCGACGGGCTGCGGGCCCAGATCGGCATGGTGCTGCAGGACACCTGGCTGTTCGGCGGCACCATCGCCGAGAACATCGCCTACGGCTCGGCCGGTGCCACCCAGGAGCAGGTCGTCGCCGCGGCGAAGGCCGCCCACGTCGACCGGTTCGTGCGCACCCTGCCCGCCGGCTACGACACCGTGCTCGACGATGAGGGCACCGGGGTCAGCGCCGGCGAGAAGCAGCTGATCACGATCGCCCGGGCGTTCCTGGTCGAGCCGCTCATCCTCGTCCTCGACGAGGCGACGAGCTCGGTGGACACCCGCACCGAGGTGCTCATCCAACAGGCCATGTCGACCCTGCGGGCCGGGCGCACGGCGTTCGTCATCGCCCACCGGCTGTCCACGATCCGGGACGCCGACACCATCCTCGTCATGGAGGACGGAGCGATCGTCGAACAGGGCGACCACGAGTCCCTGCTCGATGTCGGGGGAGCGTACGCGCGGCTCTACAGATCCCAGTTCGCCGAGGCCGTCGCGGAGATCTGACGGCCCGACCCCGACCCGGATCTGATCGATGCGGATCGGGGTCGGGGTCGGGGTCGGATCGGAGCCGGAGTCGCGGGGGGCGGGTCGGTCAGTTGATCAGGGTGATCAGCTGGCGGCCGTCCACCCAGTCGCCGGTGACATCGCTGAAGGCGTTGTCCTGCCAGCGCAGCAGGCGGACCGAGGTGTCACAGACCGCTGGGAAGATCTCGATCTGCTTGCCGTCGCAGGTGTACGGGTGGGCCATCACGTTTGGTTCGTTCACGGTTGCTTTCAGTGCCGCGGTCAGCGTCGCCGCGCTCGGGGCAGGGAGCTTCGCGAGCAACGCCCGCAGGTTCAGTACGGTCGAGAACGCACCCTGGGAGGCAGACGTGCGGTCGGCGTCGGGCACCGCGGAACGGAACGCGGCCATGTCCGCGTCGCCGCCGCTGGCCGGCACCGGCAGGTAGCTGGAGGCGAAGTACAGGTTGTCGGTCCTGCCACCGGCGGCCCGCGGCACCGCCGGGGACGCGCAGGTACCGACGAAGTACATGTCGCTACGGACGTTCAGCGCCGCGGCGGCCTGGGCGATCCGGGCACACGCCGCCGCCTGGAACACCACGATGATCGCGTCGGGGTTACCGGCCGCGGCCTGGGTCACCGCAGGCGCAAAATCAGCGGCATCCGCCTTCTCGGCGATAAGTTTGACGTCGGTGACGCCCTTCTTGCGCAGGATGTTCTGTGAGCCCTGGATGGCCGCGCTGAGCAGACCGGGCAGGTCCACATACAGGGCGTGAGCACTGCGGATGTGCTTGGTCGCGGTCAGGTACTCGGTGATGCCGAGCAGTTCCGACACCGTGCCGCCGGACAGCGCGAACGCGTTCTTCGAGTTGAGCTCGCCGGACAGCTGTGGCGATCCGGTGACGTAGGGGATGTGGGCGGATTCGTAGATGGGCATCGCGGCCTGGGTGCCGAAGTCGATTCCCCCGACGACCGCGAGCGGTTTTTTCGCGACGAGCTGGTTGGCGCAGTTCTGGCTCGATTCCGGCGAGCCGTCGGTGGCGCAGGTGACCAGCCGCAGCGGATGCCCGCCGACCCCGTCGAGGGCGGAGTTCGCCCGGTCCACGGCGGCCTGCGCCGCACGGCGTGTCTCCGGATACGACCCGAGCGCGGAGTTCTCGACGGTGACGAAACCGAGAGTGATCGGTGTCCCGGTCAGCGTCCCGGAGGACGAGCCGGTGGATGCGCCGCCGGACGAGCCACCGCGCTGGCTCGTGCATCCGACACCGGCCAGGGCGACGGAGAAGGCGACGGAGAAGGCGAACAGGGCGCGGGAAGCTTGTCTCACGGGCGGTCAAGTTACACTCCCACCCACCTGGAATCAGGACGGGGAAGCGCCGACCCGGCGGGACGGACATGATGCGATGAGCACGCACGCACTGCCCTGCCCACCGCGTCGCCCGCGTGTCCGCCGGCTGACCGGGATGCCGTTCGCCAGCTCGGGAGCCCCGTGGACACGTATGTAGCCGCCATGCTGTTGGGCCTGGGACCTGGTGCGGTGTACGCGGCCCTCGGCCTCGGCCTGGTGCTCACCTATCGGGCGTCCGGCGTCATCAACATCGCGCATGGCGCTTTCGCCATGTATGCCACATATCAGTACGCCGAACTTCGTGAGGTCGGCGACCTGGTTCTGCCGGTCGTCGGATTGCCGCCACGAATTCATCTGACGGATACCCCGTCGTTCGCGCTCGCGTTGACGGTTTCGCTGGTGATGGCGGCGCTGCTGGCCCTGGCCGCCTACCTGCTGGTGTTCCGCCCGCTGCGCCGCGCCCAGCCGATGATGACGGTGGTCGCCGCCGTCGGGCTCACGATCGCGTTGCAGCAGATCGCGGTGATCCAGTTCGGGACCAGTAACCGCTTCCTCACCCCGGTGCTGCCACAGCACGCGCTGCATGTGGCCGGCGCGACCGTGTCCAGCGACCGGCTGCTGCTCGCCGCGATCGTCGTCGTGGCCGCGGCCGGCCTGTGGGCGGTGTCGCGCTGGACGATGTTCGGCCTGGCCACCCGGGCCGTCGCGGACGACGAGGAGACCACGGCGCTGCTGGGTCGGCGTCCGGCGTGGATCGCCGCGGTGAACTGGATGCTCGCCGCGGTGCTCGCGGCGCTGGCCGGCATCCTCGTCGCCCCGATCAGCTCGCTGAACCCGACCGGCTACTCGCTGCTGGTCGTCCCGGCGCTCGCCGCGGCGCTGATCGGCGGTCTGTCGTCGTTCGGGCTGACCGTCGCCGGGGCGCTCGCGATCGGCGTGGCGCAGGCGGTGCTGCTGCCGTTGCAGCAGGACGCGTCCTGGCTCAACCAGCAGGGCATGCGCGAGCTGATCCCGATGATCGGCGTGCTGGTCGTCGCCGCCCGGCGCGGTGCGCTCATCCCGGGCCGTTCCGCGAGCGCGGTGGTGTCCGCGCCGCTGCCGGTCGTCACCCCGGCCCGTCGTCCGCTGGCCGGGTTGCTCGTCGGTGTCGCCGTCGGGGTCGTCGCCCTGTTCCTGCTGGACGGCAACTACCGCCTCGGCCTGGAACGCAGCCTCGCCGCGGCCGTGGTCTGCCTGTCCTTCGTCGTGCTCACCGGGTATGTCGGGCAGCTCTCGCTGGCCCAGATGACGCTGGCCGGGGTCGCCGGCTTCCTGCTCGCCCGGTTGCAGGGTGAGCTCGGGGTGCCGTTCCCGATCGCCCCGATCCTCGCCACGATCGCCGCCGCCGCCGCCGGCCTGTTCCTCGGGGTCGTCTCCCGGCGGCTGCGCGGGGTGGATCTGGCCCTCATCACGCTGGTCGCGGGCGTGGCGATCCAACAGGCGGTGTTCGGTAACCCGCTGGTCACCGGTGGTCTCAAGGGTTCGTCGGTGCCCAGCCCGAAGCTGTTCGGCCTCGACCTCGGCATCGCCGGTGACGGCTTCCCCCGCACCCGGTACGGCCTGCTGACCCTGGCGGTCCTCGCCGCCTGCGGCTACGGGGTGGCCCGGCTGCGCACCGCCCCGCTGGGCCGGCAGATGCTCGCCGTGCGCGCCAACGAGCGGGCCGCCGCCGCCGCCGGCATCGACGTGCGCCGCACCAGGATCCTCGCGTTCACCCTGTCGGCCGCGATCGCCGGCCTCGGCGGCTGCCTGATCGGCTACAGCCAGGGCCGCCTGTCACTGGACTCGTTCGGCGTGACCGCGTCGCTGCTGTTCCTCGCGATCGCCGCCGTCGGCGGGGTGACCAGCGTCGGCGGGGCGGTCGTCGCCGGCATGCTCGCCCCGAACGGCCTGGTCTTCACCGCGCTCGACCGGGCCTTCGGGCTCGGCGAGTACCAGCTGGTGCTGTGCGGACTCGCCGTGGTCGTGCTCGCCGTGCTGCGCCCCGCGGGCCTCGTCCACCGCCCGGCCCGGACGGCCCGGACCGCCCACGGTGACACGCCACCGGACGGCGATCATGATGGTTCCGGTCGGGTCGGGGGTGGGGATGACCGGGGGGCGGCGATCCCCAGCTGGCTGCCCGCCCTCGGCTGGCTGCCCGCGGGCCGTCGTCCCGCCGGCACGGGTCGACCCGCCGGTCGCCCGGCCGGTCGACTCGCCGGTCGCCCCGCCGGTTCCAGCCGCCCCGTCGGCGCGCACCGCGCCAGCCGTTCCGGAGACGCCGGATGACCGCCCAGCCCTACGCGGACCTGTCGATGACGCGCCTGGCCGTGGCGGACCTGTCCGCCGGGCAGGGCCGCGCCCGCATCGTCGAGGACGTCTCGTTCACCCTGACCGCGGGCGGCGTCACCGGTCTGATCGGCCCGAACGGTGCCGGCAAGACGACCCTCATCGACGCCCTCACCGGCTTCGCGACGATCTTCTCCGGTGAGATCACGCTGGACGGCGTCCCCCTGGCCGGCCTGCCGCCGCATGCCCGGGCCCGCCACGGCCTCGCCCGTACCTTCCAGGCCCTGGAACTGTTCGACAGCCTCGACGTCGAGGAGAACCTCGCCGTCGTCGCCGCCGCGTCGGGTTCGCCCTCGGCTGGGCCGCGGGCCGGGGAGTTCGGGTTGGCGCCGATCGCGGGTCTGCTGCCGGCGACGCTGACCCACGACGAGCGGGCCGCCGTCGCCGTGGGACGGGCGCTGGCCGGCGGCCCCGGCGTCCTGCTGCTCGACGAGCCCGCCGCCGGTCTCGACCCCGCCGACCGGGCGGACCTCGCCGTCCGGATTCGCCAGATCGCCGGCCGCGGCGTGGCCGTCCTGCTCGTCGATCATGACCTGCAGCTCGTCTTCGACGTCTGCGACCACGTGCTCGTCCTGGACGGCGGCCGGATCGTCACCAGCGGTCGCCCCGACGTGGTCCGCGCCGACCCCGCGGTGCGCGCCGCCTACCTCGGCGAGACCACCGAGGCGCCTGCCACTCCCGCGCCTGCCACCCCGGCGTCTGTCAGACCGACGTCTGCCACTCCCGCGTCTGCCACCCCGGCGTCCGGCCCGAGACCAGCGGACGTGCCGCCGGCACCGGGGACGTCCATGTCGCTGGGCGCGTCGACGTCCGGGGGCGGGACGGGGGAGGAGCTGCTGACGCTGGCGGCGGTGACCAGCGGATACCACGAGGGTCCGGTGCTGCGTGACGTGTCGCTGACGGTGCGGGCCGGGGAGATCGTGGCGCTGCTCGGGGCGAACGGCGCGGGCAAGACCACGCTGATCCGTACCGCCGCCGGCCAGCTGCCGGTCAGCGCCGGGCAGCTCACCCTGCTGGGGGAGCGGGTGCGTCGGCCGGTGCCGAGCGCGCTGGCCCGCCGGGGCCTGGCGGTCGTCCCGCAGGGCCGGGGGGCGCTGGGCCGGCTGACCGTCCGGGAGAACCTGCGGATGGCGGCCGGACGGTCCCACCGCGGCGAGATCGACCGGGTCCTCGGCTGGTTCCCGCCGCTGACCGACCTGCTCGACCGGCCGGCCGGCGAACTGTCCGGCGGGGAACGTCAGCGGCTGGCGCTCGCCGTCGCCCTGGTGCGTCGGCCGCGGCTGCTGCTGGTCGACGAGCTGTCCTTCGGCCTTGCTCCCGGCGTGGCGCCGCGGCTGCTCGAACTGCTGCGCACCATCACGGCGGAGACGTCCACCGGGGTGCTGCTCGTCGAACAGTTCGCCGCGCTCGCGCTGCGGGTCGCCGACCGCGGCTACGTCCTCGACCGCGGCCGGGTCGCCCTGACCGCGTCCGCCGCCGAACTCATCGCCCGCCCCGACCTCATCGAGGCCAGCTACCTGGGCCAGGTCGCACCACCCGCCGCGGACTGACCGCGTCCGCCGACCGGAAACCGGGTTTTCGCGGACGCGCGGAACTCCGGTGGCCTATTCTGGCGGTAATCGCACATCGCACATCGCGGGAGCTCCACCGAGGGGCTGAGAGGGCGGCTGGGGCCGTCGACCGCAGAACCTGTCCGGGTAATGCCGGCGTAGGGAGTTCTGCCTGATGTCGCTCGATGAAATCCGTCCTTCTCTGCCGTTGTCCGACGTTTCTTCCCGGTCGTCTTCCTCGTGTGGAACGACCGCCCCGGATTCCGCTGTTCCGGATGCCACCAGTGCCCTGTCATCACCGTCCCGGCCACCGTTGCCGCACGCACCGCGGCAGCCGGCGGAAACCGTTGTGACGACCGGGCCACTGCCCGGCAGCCGCCGGACCTGGCTGCTCGGCGCCGACACCGACGGGGAGCTGCGGGTGCCGATGCGGGAGGTGGTCCTCAGCACCGGGGACAGCGTCGTGCTCTACGACACCTCCGGCCCGTACACGGATCCCACGGTGAACATCGACGTCCGCCGTGGTCTGGCGCCGCTGCGGGCGCCGTGGATCGACGCGCGGGGCGACACCGAGACCAGCGTCGTCGGCGGCGGGAGCGGCAGCGCTGAGGGTGAGAACGGCGCGGGTGCCCGCAGCGATGGCGACAACGGTGCGTTGCTCGAAACCGTCAACGGGCAGGTCGGGGCCATCGGCGGGCATCAGGTGCGGCGCGGGGCGCGGGCGTTGGACCGGGGGGCGCTCACCCAGCTGGGCTACGCGCGGCGCGGGGAGATCACCCGCGAGATGGAGTTCGTCGGCGTGCGGGAGGGGCTGCCGGCCGAGACGGTGCGGGCGGAGATCGCCGCCGGCCGCGCGGTGCTGCCCGCGAACGTCAACCATCCGGAATCCGAACCGATGGCGATCGGCCGCGCCTTCCTGGTGAAGATCAACGCAAATCTCGGTAATTCGGCGGTGACCTCGTCGATCGCCGAGGAGGTCGAGAAGATGGTGTGGGCGACCCGCTGGGGCGCCGACACCGTCATGGACCTCTCGACCGGCGCCGACATCCACCGCACCCGGGAATGGATTCTGCGTAACTCTCCCGTTCCGGTCGGCACGGTGCCGATCTACGAGGCGCTGGAACAGGTCGGCGGCCGGCCGGAGGAACTGACCTGGGCGGCCTACCGGGACGCCGTGATCCGCCAGTGTGAACAGGGCGTCGACTACATGACGGTGCACGCCGGCGTGCTCGCCCGCTATGTTCCGCTGACCGCCCGGCGGCGCACCGGAATCGTCTCCCGTGGCGGTGCGATCCTCGCCGCCTGGTGCCGGGCCCATCAGCAGGAGAACTTTCTCTACACCCATTTCGAGGAACTCTGCGAGATTCTCGCCGCCTACGACGTGACGTTCTCGCTCGGCGACGGTCTACGGCCCGGCTCGGTCTCGGACGCGAACGACGAGGCCCAGCTCGCGGAACTCGCCACCCTCGGGGAACTGACCCAGATCGCCTGGCGACACGACGTCCAGGTGATGGTCGAAGGGCCCGGGCACGTCCCGTTGCACCTGGTCGAGGAGAACGTCCGGCTGCAACGCGAGCTCTGCCATGACGCGCCGTTCTACACCCTGGGTCCGCTGACCACCGACATCGCGCCCGGCTACGACCACATCACCTCCGCGATCGGCGCCGCGGTGATCGGCTGGCACGGCACGGCGATGCTCTGCTACGTCACCCCGAAGGAACATCTCGGCCTGCCGGACCGGGACGACGTCAAGGCCGGCGTCATCGCCTACAAGATCGCCGCCCACGCCGCCGACCTCGCGAAGGGGCATCCCGGGGCCCGCGCCTGGGACGACGCCCTGTCCGACGCCCGGTTCGCGTTCCGCTGGGCCGACCAGTTCCATCTCGCCCTCGACCCGGAGACCGCCCGGGCCTTCCACGACGAGACGCTGCCCGCTCCCGCGGCGAAATCCGCGCATTTCTGCTCCATGTGCGGCCCGCACTTCTGCTCGATGCGCCTTTCCCAACAGGTCCGGTCCGACAGCGGCGAACTAGCTCCGACCGGGCCCGGGCTGGTGCAAGCGGCGCCCCGGAGCTGACCGCGGGGCCGGTCAGGACCCCGGGCGGGGCCCGGGGAAGGGCGGGGCGGAGTCCGGGCGGCCGCGGCCGGTGATCACCGCGTCGATGCCTCGGTGGAAGGTATCCCGGGCGGCGGAGTCGTCCAGGCCGACAAGGTCGATGCAGGTGATGCCGCGCAACATGCCTTCCGGTCGGCATTCGGCGACCCGCACCGGCACCAGCCGCCGCTTCACACCGGTGGCGTCGGCGCTCCAGGCCGCCGTCCACTGGGCCTGGACCTCCGGTGCCCGCAGGTAGTTCTCCGAGAGCACCACCAGGGTCTTCTCGGCGTGTTGGATCGCCTGGTCCATCTGGATCACCGGATTGTTCCCGGGAACGACGTCCCAGGCCTGCAGATGCACGAGAAGCCCGCGTTGTTCCAGTTCCCAGGCGATCCACGCACCCCAGTCGGCGTCCTTGTCGGCGACGGAGATGAGGTAGTCCCACGGGCGGTTCTCGGCGTCCGCCGCCGGCCGCGGGGCGTCCGTGGCCGACGAGTCCACCGGACGCCCCGCGCGTGCCCCGACCTCCGGACGGGGCACGGTCACCCAGGCCGAGTGCATCGCCGGCGAGACCTGAAGGTCGCGCGGCAGCTCGATGGCGACCTCGCGGAACGCCGCCGGATCGAGGCCGCGCACCCCTGTCCTGCCTGCCGCTCCCGCTGCTCCTGCCACCCCCGTCGTCCCCGTCGTCGCGCGAACCGTCGTCTCGTACAGGGCGGAGGACACGATGACGACCAGGTCCGCGGTCGGCTGGGCGCGCAGCAGCTGGCTCAGCCCCGGCGTGTCGACGAGACGATGGGTCAGCGCGGCCGCCGGCCCGTCGAACACGGCACCGGCATCGGCACCGGCGCTGGACACGGGGATCGACGTGCCGTCGGCGACATGCAGGGCAAGTCGCAGCCGCACCCGCTCGGCCCCGAGCCGTTCGCCGTTGTAGGTCGCCAGCGCACCGGCCAGCTCGGCGGTGAACGCCCCGACCAGAACCGGCGCGGCCGCGTCGTCCGCGACCAGACCGATCAGATCGGTATCGCGCTGTCGGTGGACGATGGCGCCCGCCGCGAGACCACATCGGCGTGCCGCGTCCTCGACGATGGTGGCGAGACCGAGCCGCCAGTCCACCGGCACCAGCGTGCCCTCGGGCCGGCGCGCCACGGAGTCGACCGCGAGCAGGACACCCCGGGGCGCCAAGGCGGCGGCGCTCGCCTGTTCGATGCCCCTGATGAAGGTCCGGTTGGCCCTGAAATCACGCTGGGCCTCGGTCAGTATCCGCAGCCGCCCGTCGGGCAGCTGCTCGGATTCGACCAGCCGATTGATCGCCCGCCAGTACTCCTGAGCGCTCTGCCCGGACCAGCCCGGCTGCTGGCTACGATCCAGACCGGCTCGTTCGAGCAGGGACAGGATCTCGTTCTGACGGTAGAAGGCGCGTGCGAGCTCCAGCACCTCCTCGTCGGTCAACCGTTGCGTCACCATTCCCCCGAGGCTTGAGCCCGCCACCGCCCCTGACCACCCAGACCTGCCCCGTACGGCCGGAGCACGGCGCCACAGCAAGCCGTTCCGTCCAAGACGATCTCTGCAGATCGTACGCGGCGGGTGCACGCGACAAAGCCCCATGGCCCCCCGCCGAGAATCGGCTGAACGACAAGTGGAGTCCACGGCCAACACCGGTCACCGACACCTCCGCCCCCGATGCCCCCGGCCGCGGCACGGACCATCCACCCTCATAACGGAACGTGGACAGGGACCCGTCGCTACGGCGACGTCGGTGCCCTTCGGGAGGCCGCGCCAGGACCCGTCGAGGCGTGGCGCATCCGGGAGCCTGCCGCCAGGCTCATCCCGCGGTCACCGACCCATGGAGATCACTCACTTCGGGCATCGGACGAACTACGATCCTCCCGGAGCGGTCCAGGTGGCGGAGTCGCCTCCGCCGTGCTGTAAGCTGGCAACGCCGGCCGCCACGGTGGCAGGCGCGCGCTCGTAGCTCAACGGACAGAGCATCTGACTACGGATCAGAAGGTTGGGGGTTCGATTCCCTCCGAGCGCACGCACGGTTGAGACAGGTCAGAGCCCCGTACCCCCATCCAAGGTACGGGGCTCTGCCGCTTTCTGACAGCCAAGTTGACAGCCAACAGTCTGTCAGGCGTTCGGGTCTTCCGGGTCGTCCTCCTCCGTGTCCTCTGCCGGGAACCAGCCGTCGAGCTTCGATGCGGTGTCTTGGTGTGCGGTGTCGGTCAGGTCGACGTAGATGTCCATGGTCGTCGAGAGCATCGTGTGGCCGAGCATCGCTTGGATTTCCTTCCAGTCGACGCCGAGTGCGTAGGCCATGGTCGCGGCGGTGTGCCGTAGGGCGTGCGGCCCGTGGTGGGGTACGCCGGCTTCCGTGCACAGCTTCGTCAGGTGGGTGTTCAGCGCGCGGGGTTCCAGGTGGGTGCCGACGGTGCTGGGGAAGATCAGCCCGTGTTCCTTCCACCGTTTCCCGGCGCCGGTACGGTCGGCCGCCTGTGCGACACGATGCGAGCGCAGCACCGCGACACATCGTGCTGGTAGGACGATCGTGCGCTTGCCGGCCTCGCTCTTCGTCGGCCCGACGATCAGGCCCTTGATGCCCCGGACGCGCGTGACCTGGCGTTCGATCCGCAGCGTCGAGGCAGTCTCGTCAAAGTCGGACCAGCGCAGGGCCAGCGCCTCACCCCGCCGAAGTCCGACCATCGCGAGCAGGACATACAGCGCATGGTGTCGGGTGGCAGCCGCTGCTTTGAGGAGGCGAAGCCCGTCTTCCTTGCTCAGCGGGGCGACCTTACGCGTAGGCTTCCGAGCCTTGGGCACCCGCAGTGTCTCCGCGACGTTGCGGGAGACCTTCTCGGTGATCACGGCTTCGTTGAGCGCCTGACGCAGGATGGTTCGGAACGTGCGCATGGTCGAGACGCTGTAACCGTCCTGCGCCTTGCGGTTCAGAAACCTTTGCAGATCCTCGTGTTTGAGGTCCACGAGACGCTTGTCACCGAGAGCCGGGCGAATGTGGTTGTCGGTCATGTCCCGGTAGCTCGACTTCGTCGACTCTGCCCGTTCCGACGGAACGACGACCTCGTCAATCCAGTAGGTGAGGAAGTCACCGAACCGCGAGCGCCGGTCGAGGTGAACGACGCCGTCCGCCTGTGCCTGCCGGGATTTCTGCTGAGCCTCAATGGCATCTTCCTGGGTTCGGAAGTAGCGCACGGCGCGTTTCCGGCGCCCGTTCACGATGCCGTAGTCCAGTTCGACGACCCAGCGCTGTCGGTCCTCGCGCCAGTACACGGAGCCCTCGCCGTGCGCACGGCGACCCCGGGACTTCCGGCGGCCGGGTCGGTCGTCCGAGGGTTCCTCGGCCATGCTGAGCACGCTCATCAGGCCACGTCCAGCGGGTTGCCGGTGGGCCATTCGACCGCGTCGCACCAAGGGCAGCCGTAGGGGCTGTCTCCCATGTCGCACGCGAACTTGGTCTCTCCGTCGGCCTGCGGGTAGGCGCGTCCCTGGCCGCGGTCGGCGCGGTCGAGGTGGTCGTGCAGCGCCTGCGTGAGGCTTACCCGTCGCGGGGTGTTGGTGGGCATGGTGGTTCTGGCTCCTTGCCGAAAGAACGGCCGCCGGGTCGCGAGTCGCGTGGTCCGGCGCGAGGGGGATTCCGTTCTCTGGCGTTGGAATGGCCGGTCAGGGCGTCGCCAGAGAACGGAAAGAACGAGTGGGGCAGAGGAGCCGTTACGGGCGGGTGCCGCTTGCCGCTGCCGGTGCCGTCGGGGTGGTGCCCCCGGTGGTCTCGGGTTCCGTGTCGTCGGGCACGGTGCGAAAGACCATGGTCAGGTCGATGTCGCCGAAGTGGGCGGTCAGGAAGGCGTCGACCGGCAGCCGGGACATGGCTTCGCTGACGTCGTGGGCGTCGGCACCGGGGCGCACGGTCAGGGCGTACACGCCGGGCTGGACGACGCTGGCCACGATCAGCGGCACGGGCGTGCCGGGGGTTCGGTCCGGGTCCGGTGGGCCGGGCGGGAAGATGGGCATGGGTCTCTCTCCTGTTCGCGCAGGAAGGGGCCAAGGTTCCGGTCGGGTGTTGCCGCACCCGGCTGGAACCGCCTCCACGGGACTGGACGACCGTCCAGTGACCCCACGGTACACGCGGGTCTGGACGGTCGTCCAGTAGATTGCGGGTATGACGCAACCGCTCATGGGGGCGGCGGAGATCGCCCGCCGGTTGGGGGTCGGGCGTACGCGGGTGAACCAGCTTCTGAAGGAAGACCCGACGTTCCCCGCGCCGTTCGCTTCCCTGGCCGCCGGTCACATCTGGCGGACGGATGACGTGGAGGCGTGGATTGCCGAACACCGCCCCGGCCTTCCGCCGGCCGCCGCCCCCTGAGTCCGGTCATGCCGCCTGTGCGTCGTCCAGGCCGCGGAGCCGGTTGACGAAGGTCAGCAGCGCCGCCGAGGGGATCCGGCGAGCCCGGCCGATGTGGACGGATTCGATGTCGCCGCTGCCCATCAGTTCGTAGACGGTGCTGCGGCTGACGCCGAGCAGGTCAGCGGCTTCGGTGGGGGTGAGCAAGAGCTTTGTCACGCGGGCTCCAGGGTGCACCGGGGCGAGGGTCAGGCGGCGTCCGCCAGCGGCGGCCCGGTTGCCGAACTCCCGTCCGCCCCTTCGCCGGTCCCAGGTCCGGTGGTGAGTCCGAGCTGTGCACGCCAGGCGCGGCGTTGGGCGATGGCGTGCAGGATCAGGTGTTCACGGCGGGGTGCGGCCGGGTCCCCGGGGCGCAGCAGCGTCCAGGCGAGGCGGGCCGGGTCGCCGGTTGGGGCAGCCGGTCCGGTGCCGGTCGCGCCGAGGGCTTCGAGCTGTTGGCGGATGAAGTCGACCCGGTCGTGCCGGTGGTCGGTGAGGGTCTTGCCGGACCAGCGGCGTGAGACCAGGACCCGCCGTCCGCCGAACCCGAGCGTTTCCCGCCGGTGGGCCTTGCCGGTGCACCGGCCGGGGGTGAGCTCACGGCGGGGGTGGCGGGGTTGGATGCCGTAGCGCAGCCAGTTCGCACACGTCGGGGAGCACGGTTCGTAGCGCAGGGCATCGGCGAGCCGGTCGACGTGTGCCCGCTGCCGGTCGGTGTCCACGGCGTGGCAGGCGTCGAGCGACTTTGTCAGGTACTTGGTGAGATAGCCGATCATCCGGCCGGTGTTCGCCGAGTTCGCGGTCACCCCGTCCGCGCGGAGCTGCGGGCCGAACCGGACGACGTGGGCGGGTTCGTCGTCGTCGCCGATCGCGTCCACTGCCGCATCCCAGGAGGGCAGCGCGTCGCCGGTGTCAGGGTCGTGGTAGCCGCCGGTGGTGTCGTCCCACACCGGTAGACGCTGACCGTCGTAGATCGGCAGGCCGGTGGTCGGCCACCACACCTGGTGATAGGTGGCCGCAGCGACCAGCCGCAGCGTGACGCGAGGGACCGTGCCCCGGATCGCCGCGTGCAGGTGGGGAGCGAGGCGCCGTTGGGGTTCGAGTGCGGCGAAGTACTGGACGTCCCAGCCGACCGACCGGCGCAGGTTCTGCCAGAACCGATCCAGCAGTTTCGGGAAGTGGATGGCATCGCGCGCTGCCCGCCGGTAGTCGTAGGCGCTCGGGTCCACCGGGGTGCCGTCGGAGTGCACCCGCCCATACGAGTCGCAGGTCAGGGTGAGGAACATCGACGGGCGCCACGCCGTGCCGTCCGGGGCGGTGAACGTCCGGCCGACGGTGCGCCGGTCGACAGGCAGCCGGGGCAGGTCGGGTGCGTCCTGGCGTCGTTTCGTCGAGCGGGCCCGGCGTGGCCGGTCCCGATCGGTCGGGGCGATCTGGCCGCGCACGCCGAGGTCGGTCAGCTCGGCGTCCACCTGGTCGATAAGTTCGTCGATCTCACGGACCTGCGCGACGTCGCCGGCCGCCAGGACCTCATCCCGTGCGGCTTCCAGGTCCGCGCGCAGCACGGCAAGCGCCTTTGCGTCGTCCGAGGGCGGGTCGGGGTCGGGCAGGGGTTCGTCGTCGAGATGCCATCCGGCCTTGCACTGCGCGATCCGTAGGCGGCGGGCCCGTTCCGCGCACGGTGGGCACTTCGAGGCCAGCGTGGCACCGCAGGGAACGGGGATGATCTGTGTTTCGCCGGTGTCCAGGCTGGTACGGCGCATCGGCAGCGGCCGGACGCACACCCCGTTGTCCACCGCGACCGCCTCGACAACCTGACGGGCCAGCGGAGCACGCAGCCGTGCCGCCCGGGAACCGGGCCGGTCCGCCGACGGCCTGGGATCCAAGGGTCCACCGTCGCCCGCGCCGAACGTCGTCGGATCGGCGAAGGCCGCAGGGCCGGTCGTGGCGGGAGGGGCAGCGGAGAGCATCGACAGGAGATCCTCCAAAATTTCGGGTCCGAGTCATGCAGCGGGCGCAACCCCACCACGAACCGGCGGCAGCAGAGCCTGATGCCTTTTGCCGGCCGAAGCCCCACGTACCGGCCGGGACGTACCAAATGGTCCGAACAGCGCGGACTCCGAGTCGTCAGAATTGCGCGACGGCCGCCCGAAGGAGCCGACGATCAGCCATCCTGGACAGATGGATTTTCCGTGGCCAACGGTGATGTCCCTGGCGTGGGAGGCATATCGAGCCGGAAGCCTCCCGATCGGCGCGGTCGTCGTGGACGGCTCCGGCGCGCTGGTCGGGCAGGCACGCAGCACCCGGCACGAGGACATCCAGGTTCCCGGTCAGCTTGCCAACACGCGGATCGCGCACGCCGAGGTCAACGCACTCGCCCAGCTTCCTTTCCGAGGCTCGTTTCAACAGCACGTTCTGTACACGAATGTGGAGCCTTGCTGCCTCTGCATGGGCGCTGCCCTGCAAACCGGGGTCGGAGTCCTCCACTTCGGCTGGAGAGATCACTACGGCGGGGCGACCTCGATGACCGTCCGCAACCCTCAGCTCAGCCGCCGCAGCTTCACCGTCGTCGAGCCCGTCGACGAGGTGGTGGAAACGGTGACCGGGCTGCTTATGACCTGCCATTACTACTACCGAAGCCCTGGACGCGGGTATGAAAGCGTTCCCTGGCGAGAGGAGATGCCCGAACTCGTCAGCATCGCCGCGCAACCGTCCGTTGCCTCCGTGATCGCCGAGGCTGATGCGAGCGATGCAGGTATCGACGCACTGGCCGACGACCTGCGGGCTCTGCTCGACCTCGTCGCCCCCTGACCACTCGACCCGCTGGCCCTGCTCGCCGGGCCGTTGCTCGCCACGATCACGCGGCCTGGTCGAGTCCGTGGAGGGGGTCGGAGTCGTCGCCGTCGTTGAAGTAGTCGCTGATGTCCGGTGTCCAGCCGCGTGCCGCATTGGGCGGCCGGTAGTGGGTGACGATGCGGCCGATCTCGACATCGTCGATGTAGGCGGCGCGGACGCGGACCGGGTCCGGAACCCGTCAAGCTGTTTGAGGCAGTGTTGTTCGAAAACTAGCTACTTGCCGGTTCCGGGTCTGGCTGCTCCTCG
>NZ_JALKFW010000180.1:0-29290 GCF_023243055.1 Frankia sp. AgPm24
CCAGCGCTCCCAGGGCCGCATGCGCCGAGCGGCGTGGAGGGCACGGGGCCGCGGGGCCGGTCTGCCCCCGCGAAATCCGGGGCCGGCGGCGGGGGGGGATGTGGCCCGTCGGCGGCCGCATCACCGCGGCCGGTTCGAGGTCGGCCCGGACGCCGCCGCGGCGGGCGGATCGGCGAACGCGGGGCAAGGTTACGCGCGGCGGCTCGCGGCCGCCGACTGTTGACCACCGCCCGCATGCGCGTCTGGCCCGCGGGCGTGGGCGTGCTGGTCCTGGCGGGCGCAATCATGGGATGCGGGCCGCAGCAGCCGGCGTCCGACCACCACGCGGCCGCAGCGGTGGTGGCCAGGGCCGGCGCTGCCGGCGACGGTCAGCACTCGTACGCTCCGCAGTCTCCTTCCCGCACCGTGGTGGACAGGGAAACGGCCACGCAGACCGGGGACGCCCCCACAGACAGGCCCGGCGCTGGTGCGCCGCTCCCGGGGGCAGGCCAGGACACCCCGCGTCCGAGCTCGCCGGACCCGCAGCCCACCGTCAGACCGACCGCTGCCGGTGCTGGTGGTGGTGGTAGTGCCCGCGGCAGCGGCCAGGCGCCCGGTGGCCTGAGCGGGATCTCGGCGGGGTCACTGACCGAAGTGCGCGCGTGGGAGGAGTTCCGAGGTTCGCCGGTCGACGTCGTTGTCGGCTTCAGCGACCGCAGCAGCTGGGAGACCATCACCTACCCGTGGCTGGGCATGGGCCCCGACAAGTTCGAGGGTTTCGCCGGCACCTGGGTGATCTCGCAGCCGTTCTTTCCCACCGGGGGTGGAGACATCGCCTCGTGCGCGGTGGGTGCCTACAACGACCACTGGCGGGAGTTCGGTAACTGGCTGGTGGGCCAGGGGCGCGCCGCGAGCATCGTCCGCCCCGCCTGGGAGTTCAACGGCGCCTGGTTCCCGTGGTCGGTGTCGAAGGACCGTAAGCACTGGGTGTCGTGCTTTCGGCAGGTCGTCACCTCGATCCGTGCCACCGCCCCGCAGGCACGGATCGACTGGACGTTCAACGCCCACAACACGGATGCCTTCGAGTACTACCCGGGTGACAAGTATGTCGACATCATCGGGGTGGATACCTATGATCAGTGGCCGGCAAGCGGAACCGAGGCCGCCTTCAACGCGCAGTGCCACCAGGCGACCGGGCTGTGTGCGGGCATCGCGTTCGCCCGGCAGCACGGCAAGAAGTTCTCCGTGCCCGAGTGGGGCCTGGTGGGGACGAGTGACACGGGGGCGGGGGCGGTCGGCCAGGCCGGTGGTGACAATCCGGTCTACCTCGAGATGATGTACAAAACCATGCACGACAACGCGGACATACTCGCGTACGAGGCCTATTTCAATGACGACCTTCCCAGCAACGTCCATTCCTCGTTGATCAATCCGACCACCCACCCGAAGGGTGCGGCACGTTACGCCGAGCTCTGGTGACTGGTTCTGGCGGTTTGATCTGGATCTGTCGCTGATCTTGTGATCGGACTGGCCCCTTCGATGATTATCTGGCCAGGAGGACGCGTTTGCGGAGGAGGCGCCGCTCCGGTCCCGGGGTGGGCCTTCAGCCAGGCGGCGAACGTCTCGGCTTCCCGGTCCGCGAGCAGGTCCACCAGCCGGCCGATGGTGACGTCGACCGAGAACCGTGCCTTAGGTGCGATCGCGTGGCAGTGCGAAGTCGTTCACCCCGAGCACGGCGATCGTCGTCACCTCGGGATCAGGCAGCGCCCGCACCCGAAGCAGCAACGTGTCCCGGCCGACCTCCAGACCCAGCGCGACGGCCAGCCGTGCCCCGGCCCGTCCCGCGAGCGCCAGGCCGATCTCGCGCAGCGCCTCCGCCGCCGGCGGTGTGAACCGTGCATACGGGCTGGTCAACCTCTCAACCTGCTCCGCCAACGTCACCACCACACAGCCCGCCTCGGCGCAGCGGAACCGGCGGACCACCAGCTCGACCACGACACCCAGCCCACCCAGCGCGGCAGCAACGACGAGTGGCCGACGAACGCTGCCCAGAGCTGTACCATATCTGGTACGACTAGATGTTCGGGAGGCTGACAGGATGGTCGCGGCGATCAGTGCCAGTGAGGCACGTAAGACGCTGTTTCCGCTGATCGAACAGGTCAACACCGATCACACACCGGTGGAGATCGTCTCGAAGCGAGGGAACGCGGTCCTGGTGAGCAAGGAGGACTGGGACGCCATCGTGGAGACCAACTACCTGCTGCGTACGCCCGCGAACGCGCGGCGGCTGATGGAGAGTGTGGAGCAGTGGCGTGCGGGCGGCGCGATCGAGCGCCCGCTGGGCCCTGAGGAGTGAAGCTGACCTGGACCGACCATGCCTGGGACGATTACCTGTACTGGCAGGGCCAGGACCGCAGGACCCTGAAGCGCATTAATGCCCTGATCGCGGACATCAAACGCGATCCAGAGGGGCAGGGGATCGGCAAGCCCGAGCTGCTGCGCAACAACCTCGCCGGGCTGCGCTCGCGACGGATCGACGATGAACACCGCTTGGTCTATGCGGTTGATCCCGGCCAGATCACGATCATCTCCTGCCGCTACCATTATCAGTAGGGGTCTGTTGCATTGGGGGAAGACGGGGCATGGTCGACTCTGTCGAGCGGGTGACCAGATCGTGAGGGTGAGCTCGGTGAACGCGGTTGTGAGCTGTGTGTGCGGGTCGGTGTCGATTCCGAGTTCGTAGTGGCCGCGGCGGATGTTCTGGACGAACGCGTGCCCTGCGCTGATCGTCTGGGTGGAGCGAAGGCGTTTCAGTCCGCGCATGGGCCGGAGTGTGGCTTTTGGGCGGCTGTGGTCGGCTTCGATTCGGTTGTTCTCGCGCGTGGCGTCGACGTGACAGGCCTCGGGCAGGAGCTCGTCGAGGAGCCGGGGTGGACGGGGGCCTTGTCGTAGGTCCAGCGGCCGGCGACCTTCACATGGGTTTCGTCGAGGAACCACCGGTCACCAGGATGGTGCCGACATGGCCGGGCCGCGTCAACGAGAAGCGGCGTGAAGCGCTGCACCCACCGGTAGATCGTGACGTGATCGACCTTGAGGCCGCGTTCGGCCACGACGTCGACGCATTCTCTGATCATGACTGGTCGGCAGCCATGCGAAGGCGGACATTGCCCATGCGACAGCGCCGCTCAAGCAGTGGCGCGCTCGCGACCTGCTATACCAAGCGCGCCCACTACTACCGCAACGAACTCACCATCGCCGCGATCTTCATCTGGCTCAAAGATCCACGAGAAACAGCCTTGGGTCGGGCCCCACCCGTTGGTCAGGTCGCGATGGTGCCCGGCGGGGTGGTGGCACCTGGGCTGAGCAGGCCAGCCACCTCCTTCGGCTGGCCCGCCGCATCAGTGAAGCCGACGGTGCAGGTGGTGGAACGGGTCCCGGCCCGCCAGCTCTCCGCCCTGATCAGATGCCAGCCAGCGGTCACCTTCGCGCCGCCGAAGCGGGAGTGGCGCAGGTACGGGGCGTGCAGCGGCGCGCAGGCCGCGGTGGCCATCCGTTCGAACTCCGACGGGGACGGCGGTTCGCTGCCGGGAGGGCCGGTCAGAGTCGCCGAACCCACGCTCTGGGCGATGTGCGGTTGGTCGCAGTTCACCTCCTGCTGAAGTCCCTGTTCGTCGCGCCGGAAGCAGGTACCGGCGGGAAAGACCCACGTCTGATCGGCGCCGTGTACCTGTCCGGTGAACTCGGGCATCAGCACGCCGTCGGCGGAGGAACGGACGCTGAGACCGCAGACGACGTGACGGTCACCCGAGTCCCAGCCGGTGGGCAGCGGATGGATGGTGCTGGCGGCGAACCGGCCGGCGGGATCCAGGGAGTACCCAAGATAGGAGGTGATGAGCGCGGCGCAGTGGCGATCCGCGATCGACCCCCACTCCGCGGGCGTGGGATAGGAACTGGCGGCCGAATAGGCGGAGCCGAGTTCCTGGTGACCCACCGCCTCGAACAGATGCGGGCCGGCACACGGGACATCCTCGACGCTGGTCTGCGGATCGCCCTGGTCCCAGGTGTAGCACCGGTGCGGAGTCCATTCCAGGCGCAGGAGCTCCGGTGTCTGTTCATCCCTGGTGCCGGTCACATCACCCTGAGGCGCGCCGGATCCGCCCCCGCCCGCAGCCTGCAGGGTGGTTCCGCTGTTTCGGCTGTTTCGGCTGTTCAGATAGTCGGGTAGCAGGAAAGCAGTGCCGGCGAGCAGTGAAACGCCGATCACCACAACGACGACCCGGTTCTCCGACCGTCGCTTCGGGACCAGCCCCGCAGCCCGCCAACGGGAATAGGGCGAACGGTTCCGCCGCAACCATGGCCGCCGGGCCGTCCGGGCCGTCCGTGGCCGTCGGGGGCGACCTCGGCGAGTCGAGCCACGCGAGCCGCTGTCGTCGGCGGAACCGAAACGAGCGATCGCGGCCCTGGTTCTGGCCGGCGGCTCGAATGCCGTCGCCCCCTTGACGAAGTCCTCGTTGAGGACGAGTCCATCGAACGGATCAGGCTCGTCACCCGACCGGACATCGTCGTTCTCCGGCACGCCGCCCACTCCTCGAATCAAACAGGGTCACGGTTCATCGCATCAGACCACGACTTCCACAACAGCCCAGGTCTCGCCAACTACGGCTGACGGCCCCAGTCTCTCCGGCGTTGACTTTTCCGACTTCCCTGGGTTCGCAGCCAGCCGCTGTCCCGATACATTATCGAACCGCCACGACTCAGGCCTGCGGCGGTCCGCCGTTGGCCGCCAACGTGCCGGATCCGAACAACGCTGCGAGACATCTGCGGGGAGTCCTGACGGCACTTTTGCGTTCCGAGGAAGTGGGGCATGCCAGCGGCCACCGTGACCGTCGGTCAAACGGCGGCGGCGAGTTCGGTGAACGCGGCGGCCGACCTCTGTCTCGGGTTGGTGCCGGCGGCGAGTTCGTCGTAGCCGCGGTGGCTGTTCTGGACGAGCGCATGCCCGGAGCTGATGGTCTGGACGGATCGCAGGCGTTATCGCAGGCGTTTCAGCCCACGCATCGGAGGCAGCCGGGCCTCTGACCGGCCATGATCGGCCTCGATCCGATTGTCCTCCCGGGCGGCGTCGACGTGGCAGGCCTCGGGCAGGAACTCGTCGATGACCTGCCCGTGCTGGTCAACCGCCCGGCACCTACAGGTCCACTGGCCGGCGACCTTCACATACGCCTCCTCCACACACCACCTGGCCCCAGGACGGCGCCGACACGGCCACGCGGCCTCGACCAGCAGGGGCGTCAAGCGCCGCACCCACCGGTACACGGTCACGTGATCAACCTCGAGGACACGTTCGGCGAGCAGCTCCTCGACATCCCCCCTACGACAGCGCACACCGCACGGACCAGCGAACCGTCAGCACGATCACCTCCGGCGGAAACCGGAACCCCGCGAACTCCGACACCGGCACCCGTGGAACGACCGCACCTCGACCCATCAGTCGATCATGCCCGGCCGCCGGCCCGGGAGCCCGAGGCGATCTATGCAACAGAGCCCCTGCGGCCACATCACGGCCACATCGATCAATGGCTCCGAGTCGGGTAGGTAGGACATCCCAACCATGCAGGTCATGGGCCTGTGCAGCGGTGGACCATGTGTACCAGCATCCGAACCGTTCGATCATGGTTGCTGGCTCCGAAATCACTGTCCGGCCGATCGCTACCAGGGGCCTGACCAGGGGTGATGCCCAATGACCGCGCCGCCTTCTACATCATTTAGCGAATCGAACATGTGTCCCGAATTTCGGGCGGTGTCGGACGCTTCGGCCCGTCTCGTGATCCTGATCGTCGGTGTGGTGGTCGCGTTGACGTTCTATACGGGTCCGGCGATGTCCGCTGTAGACGGCGCCTCTGGTCCCTCGCGGGTTCAGGAAGGATGAGAGGTTCATGGTTACTGGTCGAGAAGCTTCGCGGCCTCGGCTGGGTCCATGATGTTTGACCAGATCTGCTCTTCGGGGGCGACTGCTCGCTGTGGCATGGCGTAGTCGGACATCCATGCGTTGGCCTGACATCCGGGTACGAGGCTGAGGATCGTCGCAACGAGCCGTCGCGGGACCGAGCCGATGATGCGAATCGCGACATAGGTTTCGTGACCCTGGTCAGCGAGGACCTGGATGCCGAGCGCCGCGCCTTCCAACATGACGGCATGCTCTTTGCCGTCCAGCAGCGATTCGCACACCAGGCGGTGTACCGCCGACCTGAGCGTACGTTCGGCGCGCGTCGCTGACTCGGCCCTCCACCTCAGCTCGTCCTCTTGACCGGGCAGCAGGTCGCCGGTGTAGGTCATGGTGGCGAGAGCAGGCGAGTGTCTGGCGTTGTAGCGCGCCCGTGCGGCGGTTGCGCGTGCGGCCAGCGCCGCATAGAAGTCATCGGGCGAGCCTTCCTCCCGCTGTCCGGCCGCCACCAGCCAGGGGATCCCGGCATCGACCCACACCGCACCGCGCCAGCGCTGGACCTTCACCTTGAACAACACCTGATCGTCAATGGCGGCGATCCGCTCCTGCGGCGTGTCGTCGTCGGCGAAGCGGTCTGCGGCCTTGCCGAGGAGCGGATGGCCGATGTCCTCCAAAGGGGTGTCCGCGCGCGGGACCGTCAAGGCGAGATCCTCTCGCAGGCAGCGGAGCGTCGGGCGGGCCCGTCCGGCCACTGTCAGCGGTCCTCTTCGACGCCGCCGACGGCGTCGAGTTCAGCGCGGGTCATCCCCGCGAGCATCGCTATCCGCGACGCGCGGCTGCCGTCGAGTTCGCTCAGCAACTCCCGCATCCCGGACTGCATCTCCTCGCGGCGCGCATCCAGGTAAAACGCGACCGCCGCCTCGACCAGATCCTTCTTGCTCATATGCAGGTAGTGCGCACCACTGGTGATCAGCTTGTCGCCTTCAGGCGAGACCTTGACAGCAACCTGCCGGGCCGTCTGCTCCATCATCGCCGCCTCTGCCCCTTTCCCATCGACTACCAGCACCTCGGTGCCTCCAGTACCTCAAGGCTACTCTGCCGTCGGTTGCCGCCGGGGTTGCCGGCCGCGTCGTTGGCGTTGGTGTTACCCGGCCGCGGGTCGATCACCAGCGTGTCGTCGATGTTGGCGGAGGTGGCTGGGCGGGGTCGCTGCGGGCTCGCGCACCGTTACCAAGCTCATCTCTGGTCGCCGCTGCCGGCTCGACCCAGCGGCGACGATCGGGCGCCAGCACGGGCCGCCGTAGCGCCGGCACACCTCAGCGATCCGACTGTCACGAAGGTCGACGGTCACGTGGCCGTTCTCGCTCTGCCCGTGATTCACGCCTGGAATCCAAGCGTGGGGGCGTAGTCGCGGCGATGCCTCGGCTGGGTGAGGATCTCGACGCTGTCGGTGGCCTGGTCGATCGCGCCGGGAAGATGACCGAGCGGGCCGGCGGGTCGGTGCCCGAGTCGGGTGAGGAGAGCTCGCAACTGCGGATCGCTGATTGCTTCGGTCAGGGCGCGGGTGAGGCGTTCGGCGCCAAGTACCTGGATGTCTCGCGCATGAAAGCGGTGCGGCGCGGGGTCGACGGGTTCGGCCAGACCGAGCCGGTTCGTGACGGCGGCGAGGTGACTGGCCGCTACGCAAAGCGCTGCTTCGCGTTCCCGCCACTGCGTGGCGCTGAGCGCGTGACGCAGGTGCCGGCCGACCTGGTCGGCGAGGGGTAACTGGGTGAACACGGTCATCAGCCACTTGCTGTAGGGCGCCCAGCGGCGTTCGAGCAGGAATCCGATCCGGACGAGGTCGCGGGCCACACGGGCGGCGAGCAGGCGCGAGCCTAGGTCGTCGCCGCGGCCGCCGGTGCGGCCGATGAACGGTTCTTCCTGACTGACCCGCAGCCAGCCGGCTGCCAGAACATAGCGCCAGACGTCGTCGGGGTACCACGCCAGCGCCCGACGCCGCGCGGTGAGTAGATCGAGTGGGTCGTGCAGGACCACGCCGCCCGTGAGGCTGGCCAGGATCTGCGTCGGGGCCAGCAGCCAGCCCGCCAGATCCATCCCATCAGCGGGATCGACCCCGAGCCGGTCGACGAAGAACGCCCGTGCGGTGGTCACCTCCACCTGATGGTGTGGCCGGCCGTCGTACCGGTCGCTGTCCGGATACACCGCCGGGAAACCGTCAAACCGGACCGGCAACCTCTCCAAGGCGACGTCGAGCAGCGCGGTATCGAGATCTGGCGGGACGAACAGCTGCACGCGGGGGCCGAAATCGTGGTCCGCGGAAACCTCGTCGTCGAAGCCGAGGACCTCGGAACCCTCCCCGAGCAACGCGGCAGCGTGCGGCACACCCGAAACCAGCGGCCGAACCGCCTGCTCGTAGAACCGCCGAGAAAGATTGCGACCGGACACGGCTCCGAGATACCCCTCAAGGCTTTCCGGCTGACGCATGGCCTAGGGTTCGATCAGCTGCTGCTCTCATACAGTAGCGGTCTCCACACACCGCGGCACGAGCAGGCCGCCGATCCCCAGGACGTCGTCGAGCAGTCGCCGCACCCGCTCGATCTCGCCGGCGGTGCAGTCGATCAGTACCTTGACCTCCACGTCACGTTTGCCCCGATCCGCCGTCACGAAGAATCCCACCACGCCAGCGCCGACAGCGCTGCCGCGAAAGACGTCCACCCCGCCGCCGTCCGCAGCCACGGTGCCCTCCAGGTAGCCGTAGTCGACCGGGTACACGGCCTGCGGTACCCGTGGGTGCCTGCTGCCGGCCGGTCGGTCCACCACCAGATGTGAGGTAGCCACCAACTTGTCGAGATTGCCGAACAGCCGCGCGCCGGACGTGTCAGACATGATCTCCACCGAATCGAGGGGCGTCCACGAGAGTGGCCACGGGCACGAAGTGCCCAAGGCCATGTGCATTGTCCTGCCCACCAGCGTGAACGGCGGGGCCCGGCCGGGGTCACGGCGATGGTGGACGGCATCCGGGAGCGACCGTCTCCTTCACCCCTGCGCCAGGCCATCGGCGAACAGATTGCCTACATCTTCTGGTGCTGACCCGGGCTCTTGGTGCTGACCCGGGCTGCCTGTGGCGATCGTGGGCGTCCTCCGAAGCCGCCGCCCAGTACATCCGGTGAAGCGGATGCGGTTCACATGGCCGCAACATGGCCGTCCGGCCGGGCTCGAACCGACTGTCGAGATCCTGACCAGCACCGATCCATTGTGCCGAATCTCAACACGATAGACCGCGAACCGCATTCACCCAGGTCAGAGACTTGATCAAAAAATGGGTGGACCAGGTGTACCAGCATACGAACCGATCGATCTTGGCTGCAGGCCCTGACATCACCGTCCGACCGGTCGCCGCACGCACCCTGACCAGGGGCGATGCTCGATGAGCGCGCCCGCCGGAAAATCACCTAAAAAATCGAACGGATATTCCGTATATCTGGCGGTTCCAGCGGGACGGCGCGTCTGCCGACCGTGATCGCGTGTGGGGGCGGTCGGGTCGGCGGTCCTCAGCCGATGACGAGCCGTTCACCGCCGAAGTCCGCGATGATCTCCAGGTGCCCCCCGAGCGCTTTGACGTAGGCGGCCAGGGTGCGCAGCTCGCTGGCATCGATGTTGGCCCGCTCGATGGCGGAGACACGTTCCTGCCGGACGTGCATGCGATCGGCGACGTCGGCCTGGGTGAGACCCAGACGCCGGCGCATCTCGGCGAGCCGATGGGCACGGTTCTCCGCCACGAGCCGCCCCGCTCCCGCCTCGACCTCGCGGCGGTCACCTTCCTCGGGGAAGAACTCTTTCAGGAAGCCGTCTCTGTCATACCCGTGGGCGGTGCTCATGCGTCACGCTCCTTGAGATGGAGGGCGTAGCGGGCTTCGGCCAGCGGGATCGCCCTGTCATACCAGGCCGACCACTGCCCGGCCTTGTCTCCGGCGACGAGCAGGACCGCGCGGCGCTCGGGATCGAAGACGAACAGGATCCGGACCTCGCTGGCGCCACTCGAGGCGGGCCTGAGCTCCTTGAGGTTGTGCAGGCGTGAGCCCTTGATCCGGTCGACAAGTGGCCGTCCCAGACTCGGACCCTCGTCGAGAAGAGCGGTCACGGCCTGACCAACGAGGATCGCAGTGTTCCGGTCCGTTCGACGTAGATCATGCAGCCACTCCCGGACCTCGTTGACGATCTCGAGGTGGTAGGTCACGACATGTCCCCTTCGGGGCCTAGGATTCAGTACCTGAGTGTACTGCTATCCCGTTGATGCGCAGGCCAGTCGCGGTGCTCCAGTCTCCCTTCGGGCGGCTCTGCCGGCGACGAGTCGACCAGGCCGCGACACAGGTTGATCGGCCTCATGGCGGGTGGACCACGGTGAGCCCGCCCCAAGGCGTACATGTCCTCATTTGGGAATGGGCCGGTCGCTGGAAAACCGTCCCGCCACCCTTCGAAGTATGAGCGCTCCTTCTGGTCGGTATAGCCGCTGGCAATTGGACGTGCTGACGGAAGCCCACAGATGATGGCCGCACGGAGGTTGATGCTTTCCTGCGCCCCTCCTTCGCTGGATCGAAGGGAGTGTCCCGTGGCCGAATCGTCTTCGTTGGACCGGCCGGCACTGCTCGTCATCGACGTCCAGAACGACTTCAGTCTTGGATCCTCACCGCATGCCGTTCCCGGGACCGACGCACTGGTGCCGACCATCGCCCGGGTCGTGTCCGGGTTCCGGGCGGTCGGGCTGCCCGTCGTTCACGTCGTTCGTCTCTACCTCGCGGACGGCTCCAACGCGGACCTGTGTCGACGCCCGCTGCTCGCGTCGGGCGTGCCGCTCGTGCGGCCGGGCACCGAAGGCAGCCAGGTGCGGACCGAACTGCAGCCCACGCCCCCGTTCACCCTCGACCACGAGTCGCTGCTGGCCGGAAAACCGCAGCCTGTCGGGCCGAACGAATGGGCGATGTACAAGCCACGGTGGGGCGCGTTCTTCGCCACCGAGCTTGAGGCACATCTACGTATGCTTGGCGTCGAGACGGTGACTGTCGTCGGTGCCAACTTCCCCAACTGCCCGCGCACCACCATCTACGAGGCCAGCGAGCGGGACTTCAACCTCGTCGTCGTCGCGGACGCCCTGTCCCGCGCCTATCCGCAGGGCCTCGACGAGTGCGCCGGGATCGGCGCGCGCCTCCTCGACACGGACGAACTGCTCACGCTCCTCGACGGCAGAGTGCCCGGCGCCGCGAACCAGTCACTTCGCCTCGAGATGTGAGTTCCTCCGGCCCCATGGATGTGTGGCCGGAAGTCAGAAGATCAACCTCCTCGGAGAAGGGTGTGCCGATGGCGGCGACCGCTCTGGAACCGATTGGTCTCGGCCTCGAACGACTGGAGGCGATGGCAGAGGCCGGCTACTACTAAGCCGAAACTAGGCTACTGGACTACAGATGTAGGACAGGTCCGGAGATCGGAAGAAGCCTCGAACAATTTCCGGGGCGGCCTGGAGTCGAGCGAACGCTTTCTTGATGCTGCTGCGTAGCTCGTCGATGGTCTGGGCTGCAGCTTTACCGACATTGTCGTTTTTCACGTTCTTCCAGACCCATTCATCGGGGTTGAGTTCGGGTGAACAGGGCGGGAGAACGAAAATTTTCAGGCGGCCTTTGGTGGACTCGACGTAGGCCCGGGTGGCGGCGGACTTGTGGGCGGAGTGGCCGTCGACAACGAGGTAGACGGGGCCGTCTGTGTCGTGGAGGAGCTGGGTGCAGAACTCGATGAACGTTGCCGAGGTGGTCGTGTCCTCGAGCAGGCTGAAGTGCAGCTTTCCCTGCGCGGAGACCGCGGAGATCATGTTCACGGATTTCCGGTTACCGGTACCGCGCACGATCGGGGTCTGTCCGACCGGGGCCCAGGTGGTACCGGAGTGGAAATCGGTACGGACCGACGCCTCGTCCCCGAAGAAGATCGATGCCCCCGCGACCTGCGCTTCCGCATGGATCTTCGGGTAGTCGACCTGCTTCCAGGTCGCCACCAGCTCGTGGTTCTGCTCCCAGGCTCGCGTCAACGGACGCTGCGGTGAGAGCCCCATCCTGCGCAGGAGCTTGCCGACACCCTGGGGGTGTACTCGACGTCGAACTCCCGGCGGATCAGTTCCCGGATCATCTCCCGGGTCCACAACGCGAAATCGAACTGCATCTGCCGCGGGTCCCGACCCACGATCAGCTTCCACAACTTCGCCGTCTGCTCATCGGACAGTCGCGGCATACGACCCGAAGGAACTTTCACCTTCAACGCTTCGACGCCACCCTCGTTCCGCGCGTGAATCCATCCGTACACGGTGGAAACATCCGCCCCGAATGCCAACGCCACCTCCCTCGGATGCATCCCCCGACCCACCGCGAGCAGACGCACATCCTCCAGGTTGCGCCGCGGAATACGAGCTCCAGTCCCCTTCTCCATCGTTCGATTATCTCACGCCGATATCGATCAATCCGACACCGGTAGAACAAGATTCCAGTAACTTAGTTTCGGCTTAGTATCGTAACCATTTCCTCCACTCCTTCGACTTTCAGGATGGCCGGATCAGGCAGCAGCGTGAGTTCATGAACCCGTGCCAGCAGTTCCGGGCGCTGGGCATTGCCGTGCCGGAGATTCGGCGTGAGGGAATCCCCACCTGACGGGCCCTGCGCTACGCTTGGCGCAGGGCCCGTCCCACGGATCCGTAGCTGGCCGGCACGTAGGCGCCTGGCAGCTTCTTCGCAGGTCGTGGGCTTACTGGAATCGGACTAGAGCTGCCGTTCCCGTGTGTCTGGGTCGCCCCCTGGACGCCCAGGGACGGCCTCGGCCCGCTGCGGCACAGCCTGGTGGTCACGGCGATCACCAGTCGCCACCAGCTGGTGGACCAGCTCCTGGCGGAGCCGACCATCGGCAACGTCCACGTCGGCGACCATCCCACCTACGAAATGGAGTACGGACTGCCGCACGATGGGTATCTCGCCAAGTTCCTCATGCGCAGCAAGACGCTGATCCGTGGTTGATGCACCCCACCGGCACGCCGACACCGGTCGAACCCGGGGTTCCCGCGCCGCCTTCACGTGTGTCTGTTCCCGATGCGGGCTCGTGAGCGGTTCGCCCTGTCCCTGGTGGCCCGCGCAGACCACCAGGGCGCTCGTACGGTAAGTCGCCAGCCACCGTTGCTCCCAGGCGCGGGGCACATGGCTGGTCGGTCTCGGGAAGGCTGCCCTCCTCGGTCAGTGGGCTGGCTGTATGAACTCGGGCTGGTCGAGCAGCCGGAGCCAGGTGCCGTCGGGCTGCCTGCGGGCCACCTGGGCACGGGCGCCGGTGCCGTCCTTCGGCGGGGTCGACGTCAGCGCTATGTCCTCGCTGACCAGCGTGGGCAGCGGAGACTCCGGCTCAAAATGGGGCGAATTCGCGAGTACTTTTTCCCATCGAGTACTTCGTCGCCGTCGCGGAGGAGTCGAACTTCACGCGGGCCGCGGAGCGGGTACACATCAGCCAGTCGGGAGTCAGCGCCCAGATCCGCCAGCTCGAACATGAGCTCGGAACGGACCTCTTCGACCGTTCGGGGCGTACCGCCACCCTGACCACCGCGGGCGAGGCAGCCTTGGCGCACGCACGCGCGCACGGCCCTCGCCTCTGTCGCCGCCGTACACGAGGCGGTCGACCAGGTGAGGGGACTGGTCCGCGGGCGGATCCAGATCGGTATGGTCAACTCCTGTACGAGCGAGCCCCTGTTCGAGGCGCTCGCCACATTCCATGGCGACTACCCCGGCATCGAGATCGTCCTGACCGAGGACACCTCCGACCGCCTCATCGAACGGGTCCGCGCCGGCACGCTGGATCTGGCTCTCGTAGGGGTACCCGGGGACATCGAGCTGGGGCCACATGCGCAGCCTGTGGCCAGCGAACACCTGGTGGTGGCGGTGCCAACCGCCCATCCGCTGGCGCAGCGGTCGAGCGTGAACGTGTCCGACCTGGCCCTCTATCCGTTGGCCTGCCTGCCGACCGGGACGGGCATTCGGGCCGTTTTTGATCATGCCTGTGCCGTGAGAGGTCTCGGGCCGCGCGTGGCCCTGCAGGCGGCGGCGCCACGGGCCGTCGTCGACCTGGCGGTCCGGGGCCTCGGAGTCGCCGTCCTGTCGGCCTCCATGACCGCGGGCTACGGCCACGGACTGCGGACGTTGCCCATCAAGGACATCACGGTCCCGGCGGTTCTCGCGCTTTTCTGGACAAAGATCCCCAGCCCCGCGCTCCAGGAGCTGCTCCGACACTGCCGGCGCGCGTTCACCCGGCCGGCACCGCGACCACTGGAGGCGGTCCAGCCGCGTCCCGCGAAGAACGACTATGCCGCCGAGCGCACTCTCCTGGACGCGGCGACATGAAAGTGTTCGTTCACAGGTGACCCGTGTCGACCTTCTCTCTCAGGCATCGGTCCCGGCGGGCAGGCCGATGAGCGCGATGGCATGCCTGCATAACCGTAATCGGCTGCACTCGGCACCGCTGCGAGCCTTTGCCGTGCGACCTCGAACTCGGTGACGATCTGGGTGAGAACTGAGACATGCGCGACACTGTCATGGTTTCTCGTGTGAGCTTACGAAGATCGCGAAAGTGATCAGTGGCCGACAGCTGATCAGACAGGTTGCCACGGGCCTGCTGAGCCTGCGCTTGTGGCTCAGGGAAGCAACTCGGCGTCCAGGATGACAGGGTGCACGGCGGCGGCTCAGGCTACGTCGCGTCGTCGCTCGGCGTAGCTGAACGCCAGGAACTCGCCGAGCTCCTCATCGGCGACGAACGTGTCGGCCGCCAGGTCATCGAGGGAAGAGCGGCCCCGGCCTGTGTCTCGGCGCACATGCAGGTCATCGCCAAACGCGCAGGGACTGTGCAGCCATCTCGTCCGGCCCGTCTCCTGCTGGGCACGGTCCTCACGGTCGGCAGGCGGTACCGCCCACCGGATCGACATCACCCGGGTCTCCAAGCGCCTGGGCCACTCCTCGCCCGCGATCACCGGTCGGCTGTACGCGCGCTTGTTGCGATCCACCGGGCAGGCGGTCGCGGAGACGGTCGTGAAGGCGGTTCCGCGGCGTGTGATGCGCCCTTCTCACCCACAGTCCACCAACAACGATCAACAGCCCCGAGTCGGGTAGGTGGGACATGTCAACCATGCAGGTCATGGGCCTGTGAAGCGGTGGACCATGTGTACCAGCATCCGAACCGTTCGATCATGGTTGCTGGCCCTGAAATCACTGTCCGGCCGGTCGCCGCACGTGCCCTGAACAGGGGCGATGCTCGGTGATCGCGTCGAGGGGAACATCACCCAACGAGTAGAACATGCGTTCCGAATGGATGGCGGTCCGGGGACTTCCGGGCGGCCAGGCGACCGTGATCGTGGTCAGTGCGGCTGGTCGAGTTGGCTGGCAACGAGCGGGAACTCCGCCTTGAGGAGCGTTGTCAGGTGCTCCTGAAGTTCGCGCAGCGCGGTGGTGGCGATGCGCCACACGATCGACCAGTCGACGTCGAAGTACGTGTGCACGGCGATGTTGCGGAAGCCGGTGACGGACCGCCACAGCACGTCCGGCCAGCGAGCGCGGATCTCGGGCGAGACTCGACTGGCCGTCTCGCCGATCACCAGGAGCTTCTGTAGAACGGCGCTCTGGATCAGGTCACTCGCTGCGAACGCAGCCTCATCGACGCCTCCGGACGAACGTCGTCGCGGCGGCCGCGGCTTCGATCATGTCGACGAGGTAGACCTCATCACGCCGCATAGAGGACCCTGGCCTCCGCGAGCACCCGATCGCGGATAACCCATTTCAGCCGGGACCTGGGCACCAGATCGACGCGACGTCCAACGATCTTCGCAAGCTCGTCTCAGAGATCGACGAGGTCGAAGCCAAGCGTCGAGTCGGGTGCCAGCACGTACAGCAGGTCGATGTCCGAGCAGGCGGTGTCGTCGCCGCGCGCCACGGAGCCGAAGACGGACAGCTCGGCGACACCGTAGCGCCGGCACACATCAGCAATCCTGCTGTCGCTCAGGTCGACGGTCACTTGACCATTATCGCCCCCAGGCAGCGATGACCGCGCAACTCGGCAGCGCCTCATGCGCGACGCCCGCCGGCATCCTGAGTGCGGCGTCGCCCACCATCCAGCCATGACCCGTACCGTCGCGAAGCGGTCCGACGCCTCGATTCGGTGACGATGTCGGTGATGGTGGTCGATGCCAGAGCTCGCCGCCACGCCTCCTCCGCGGACGACACCACCGCCGCGATCGTGCAGGGCGTCCAGTAGTTCGCCGCCCGCTACGTCGCCGATGTGCTGTCCGAGCGGGTCAGGATGACTCTGCGCCCCGACGACCGTGGCCTGGTCGCATCGCTCGGGGCGCTGGCGCCGGTGCCGTGACGGCTGAGGACGGCGTTGCGACCGCCGAATCACTCTCAACGGCCATGGAGAGCACTCGCTACAGATCGTGAGGGTCGCGTTTGTTTCCTTGGACACGCAGCATGATCACAGTGCGGGGACGAGGGTCCCCTGCTGGCCCGGGAACGGTACGGACGTGGACGCAGGCCGAAATCGAGGCCAGGCCATCGGGTTTTTCCGTAAGGTCGAGAACGACGAGGAAATTCACCGGCGGACCGCTGACCTGATAGGAAATCACCTGAGGTAAAAATGCGCGAGCATAGGAATCCCAGGATGGGTTTTTCCAATCTCGCTTTAGTTCCAGCGTGATCAATTCGTCGTGCGGCCGCCAGGCGACGTCGACCCGGCCGCCCCCGACATTACCCCCTTCCAGATCCACCCGAAGGCCCTGCCCGCCTAGAAAGTCGCGCAGGTCTTTGCCAAGCTCCTTTTCTAGTGGCTTGGGGTCATCTTTCTTCAACCGGCGCAGGTATCTGCGGTCGTCTCCACCGAACCTCTGGGTCTCGGACAGGCGGAGATCCAGAAATCGCAGCAGATACAGCAGGATCCGGTCGATGTCGGCAGCGAACTGGCCAGTATAGCCATCCGGGCACTGCTGCTGCAATTGAGTACAAGCGTTTCGATAGGTGGTGGCGATAATAGGGACCTCGTCAACCGGCTCCTTGGCTCGCCAGCCCTCCCACATTGCATTGAGCCGTTCAGCGAGATGAGGCGCCGACGCAAGGAAGTCGTTCATCTGCTTGGTATCGTCGACACTGAGAGAAAGCCCGGCGAACATGATCGCCGGGCGATCAGCTTTTGGGTGGGACTCGCCCCCTCCCGCGGACAGGGTTCTTCGCAGCGCAGTGGCCTGCTCGCGGACCAGTGGGGTGGAAGGGTCTCCGTCGGCGGCGGATGCAGTGCCGAGTTCCTCCAGCCACTCGTCCAGTAGGGCCAGTCCGTTCTCACGTGCCAGAAGTGTTCGTTCGACGCGTGGAGCAAGAACCCCGTGTAGTCCAGTGAGGACCGGATCCGGGCCCGCGGGACTGTTCGTGCCGCTGCCGGAGGCGAAGAGGTCCAGGCTGCGGTGAGCAGCGTAGACGTCAACCAGGTTGCCGATGATCGCTGCGCCGCGCAGCCACGCACCTGGACGGTCGGCGTCTTGTGCGCGGTAGAGGGTATCCAGCAGGCACTGCCACGTGCTCAGGGTGTCGAAGCGCGGGGTGCGCCACCCCGGCGGAAGGCCCAGCAGGTTTAGCCGGATGTCCAGGATGGATTCTTGAAGCCGGTGAATGACGTCTTCCGAAACGAGTGCTCCTGCGCTGTAGGCGAGCACCGCGTCGATGGCCGTGCCGAAGGCGGCCGCGTCGGAACGCTCCTCGTCGCAGTAGGCGTCACGAAGGTGCTGCCGAGCTTTGAGGAACAGGGGGTGAGCCTGCTCGAGGGTGCCCGCGGTGAGGGCCTGGCGAAGTGTGAGCATGCCCAGCTCGAAGGCGGCGTCGTCGGCGACATCATCACGGTTCAGGAGCTCTTCCAGCAGGCCAGGAATCTCTGGAGCGCTGAAGTGCTCGGCGACTGCTCCCGCCACCCGAACGGCCCGACCGGCGAAGTCGTCGTCAGCACGGCGCAGTTCTCTGCGGATTCGGCGCAGCCGGTCCAGTAGCCCGTAGGAGCTGGCCGCGTTGGCAAGTACGACACGGGCGCTGGCCTCCAGCGCGATACCGCCGAGCAGGTTCAGTCGGGTCCGGCTGACGTCCAACCACACGTCTACCAGGTCCTCGCCCAGGACGCGGACCACGTCGCGGTGTGCCAGGAAGGTGGCCACTACCTCCTCGAGGAGCAACGGATCCTCTGGCGCTTCGGCGGCGGCGAGGAGGAAATCCCGACCTGACTGGTCATCGAGCACAGCAGTGTCGTCGCATGCCAAGCCGACCAGAGTCGGCAGCTCGTCGTGGTCCAGTAGCAGGTCTCGGGCCTCGGCCAGCAGCGCGACGCCGCCCAGCTCGAGTAGCGAAGGTACCGGTGCGCCCGTGCTGCGGGCGTCCAGGAGCGGCTGGAGGGGGTCGGCTATACCGAAGGGCATCGGTCGCCTCCTCGAAGCCGCTCGCGTATGTGGTGACAGTAGGGTCTACGCCAACCTGGGCCTGCGCAAGGGGGCCGACGTGTCTACTTGAACTACCACAGCCGTCTGCCAGCGGGAGCGAGGCGCATGCGCCCGGTAGGAATGACTGATGCGACGTCTTGGCCTCGGGCGGTGGCGATAATGACCTGCAGTTCAGGTGCCATCTCGGTCAGTCTCACCAGGTCCTGCAACATGAGCCGAAGGTCGCCGCTGTCGACTTCTTCGGCCCCCGGCGAGTCGATGACAAGTAGTCCGGGATGTCGGCCCACGCCGCTAGAGATTCCATGTCGCAGGAGCACGGTCGTGGTAACGATCTTCAATCGCAGCTGTTCACCCTCGGTCAAAGAGCTATAGGAGTGCTGCTGGCCGCCTTTCCACACCTTCAGAGTGGCTCCGGTGCCGAGCTTGACGCGCTCAAGCATTTCCAGGCCGAGGGCACGGCCCATGGTCACGATGTCCTCCTCGACCGCCCCCAGGACCTTGTGCAGAGCTGTCGTGCGCCGCTCATGCGCGGTCTTGAGGGCTGCCTGGAGGATGACGTTGGCCCGTTCGAGGGGAATGATGTCGAGGCCGGCGTCCATATCGGCGAAGCGGCCTTGACGCTCAGCGACCGCTCCCTCCAAGCGCGCCACGGCCAGTTCCACCGCTCGCCGGTCGGTGGACTCCGGCTCATCCAGGGCGGCCTTGAGTGCCGACTCGGCCTGGTCCAGGGCCTGCTCGGCGACCACGGCGCGCTGTTGACATCCCGCGAGGATGCTGGCTGCGATCTCCGTCGCCTGCTGGACACCGATCAGTGTCTGCCGTAGATCTTCACGGTCTTCGGCCGCCCCCTCCTCGGCGACGTCTGACTGACCTTCAGGTAGTTCCGAGGTGCACAGCGAGCAGCGTCCCTCCTGCTCTTGGGCCCATCGTTCCTGGGTAACGCGCGTTTCGCACCGTGGGCACATGGTCGGGGTCAGCGTGTGGAAGAACGCCCTGGCCTGTGCTGCCTCCTGGGCCGCCTGGATCGTTGATACCAGGCTCTGCCGCTGCTCCTCCAGCGTGTCGTGCTGTGATCGCGCGACCATGAGATCACGCTGGGCGTCTCCGGCCTCCTGCGTGGCGGCCGCCAGCGTCCGGTAGGTCCGATTCAAGTCGGTAGCAGCCAGTCCTGGGTCGGGCAGCCCCTTCAGGCGCTCCCTCTCCGCTTCCAGCCGGGACGTCAGCTCACGCAGCTGTGCCTGACGAACCTCGAGGTCAGCGGCAGCCCGCTGCTTAGCGGCGGACAGTTGGGCAGCCACGATCTTTTGAGCCACTGAGGCGGCAACCATCGTCGAGGCCCAGGGAGCGCCGAGGAACAGCTCCAGCAAGCGGGTCGGGAGTGCGTTCTTCGACTCGTTCCCCAGGAGCTGGCCCAGACCGGCCCGGTTGATGTGCAACCCGCTGGCGTAAGACGGCCAGGACAATTCGCCAGTAATCGGGAGTGCGGCCACGCCCCCCGGTGGCTTCTGCTGTGTCCGTAATGGCTCCAGTCCGAGGCGTTCCATCATGAAGGCATCCATCGAATCCTCGAAGGCTTTTAGTCCCTCGAAAGAAACCAGTACGGTGCTCTTATCCTTGGAAGTCACGGTACCCGCGGGACTACCTCCTGTCACTGTCATCTCGACCAGAAGCGACTCCCCGTCCAGAACGAATTCAGTTCGCACTCGGTTCAGCCAGCTTCGCACATCACGCTGGAGCCCGCTACGTCCCCGCAGGCACCACAGGATCACTTCCAGGACGCTCGATTTTCCAGCCTCGTTCGTGCCCAGGGATGCCAGGCACCACACTCCGGAACCCAATGTCCAATGGAAATGAAAGGGCTGTCCAGCGCTCTCCGGGGGATCTGTGCGACTCCGCGCGGGACGCACGCCTTCGAACTCGACCTCTGTTACTTGAAGCCGATGAGGTCGGGGAAGTGCAGTGCTGGCTCGTACGCTGTGCTCTGCAAGAATCTCGACGACAGCGTCCACGGGGTGCCCGGATAGCGCAGCGACGTCGTTCAGCCACACCTCAACTGGTCCAGCCGTGTCGACGGTTTTCTTGCTCACGCGAGACCCTCCTGTGCCAGCGCCGTCTCAAGGCGCTGGCGCACCCGGAGTGTGATGCCGCCGATTATCTGGCCCTCCGGCGTGTTGGCATACTCGTCATGGCCGTACTGCAACGCTTTCAACTGAGCCCCAGACATACCTTGCGAGGCCATCGCGACATAGGCGGTCTGCTGGTCGTACCAGGTTAAAAGTGGCTCCGTGTCGCGGAGCAGTTTCGCTTTGGTGGCTCCGGCTTCCAGCAGGTAGTGATCCCGCCGCTGGACTGACTCGTCGGATATCCGTCCGACCCGTCGTCGAGCGATGAGCCCATAGTGCAATAGTAGGCTTAGTGCGTTATCCAGTGCCTCAAAGGCCCCGTGTGGACCACGGAGCATGCGATATGTGTGAAGTTCCGGCTCTCGCTCTTCGAGGACTGTGCGGGCGTCTAGCAATCTTTCGGCTGGAAGACGGCCCTCTTCCCATCCGCTAATGATCACATTTGCCAGGTAGTCCGGGTTGCGTACCAGGAAGTCGAGCTTCTGGAGCTTGCGTTCCGATTGGATCACTCGGACGGCCGAGCCCGGGACGCCGTCCGCGGGCCCACAGTCATCACCGAGACGATCTAGGATGAACAGGACGCGTGTCGCCGTCTGCCCGGAAGTCGGCAAGGGGCTGATGGCGAGCACCTCCCATCGCTGATAGTAGTTACGACTTGTCTGATGTGGCCTACTTGGGTGATATGCGTCGCTTAACATGCACTTGCCGTAATCTTACAAGGGCTGCACGTGTTTGTGAACCTTTGAAGGCCAATGGAGCGCAGGTGGCATTCCTACATCACTAGATCACCCGCTGCTGACGGCATGCTCCGTTCCAGAGGTGACGTCGAATTCGGCATTGGGTTTCAGGAATATGCAGGCCAGGGCACATCCCGATCGACCAGATCCGGGCTCCTCTCGCGGTCATGACGGTCCCCTCCCTTGGGGACGGCTCCGAGTTCGGCTGCACGCCGCTGGTGTGGCTGAATTTCCGGGCAGAGCAAGGCGGTGTCGCTTAAAGTGATTGTTTCGGTTATCCGGCTCGGGGGTTGCGGTGCCGCCGCCGGATGTCCAGGGATAGTAGCCCGCCCTCCAAGTCGCCCCGCAGACACCCCGCTGCGGCGCCGGAAAGGAGCACTGCCGCTCTTGGAACCCCGGAGGAGTTACGGCAGGCCGCTGCCCATGTCGTCCGCCGCCCCGGCCTCGGCCTGCACGATCCGGCTGAGCGGCCCCGCCTTCCGCAGCGCTTTGCGGATCGCAACCAGCTCAGACATCGGCCGATCCACCAGCAGCGGCTGCGGCGAACGGCGCTTCGACGCCCGAATCAGGGCCTTCGCCTCCTCGACCGTCAGATCTGGCCGAACCTCCCGGATCGCTTTGGTCGTCGACGGCCACCGCAGGGCGACGGTCAGCAGCAGCGTGCCACGCGGCTCGTTCGGATCGGTCGACGGCGGTGGGAGCTGGAGAAGCTTCCGCGGCTCACGTGGCACGGCCGGGGTTCGCTCCGGTCGCGGTTTCGACGCTGGTCCTGTCGTCGAGACCGGTCTCGACGACAAGGACGGTGCTGGTCTTGACTCCGGCTGCGCGCGTGCCTTGAACAGTTCCCCGCAGGCCAGACATTTGATCCTTTTCGGCGCGGCAAGAGCACCGGCGGCGCCGCCGACACCGAGGGTGGCAACCCCGGCGATACCGATCCCGGCCTTCGCCTTGAAGCTCCGCTTCGTCCGGAACGACACCGAGCGGCACTTCGGGCAGCGGACCTGCCCGTCCTCGTCGAGAACACCCTGCTTCATCCGATCCCCCCTCGAACAGGGAGAGATCATAGCGCCACAGATACACAGCGTTGGGCGATGTACCCCCTCCGGCGACGCGGCCCATCGGCTCGACCCCTACGCCGGCGCTCCCACCGACCGCTCGATCAGGGCCGGCTGGCCGGAAATCATCCGCCTCTGCGTGCTGCTGCTTGCCCTCGCCGAGTTCGCCCGGGTCCTGCGTCCCGCCGGAACGTTCACCGCGCTGATCCTGCATCCGTGCTTCTACGGTCGCCGCGGCGAGCGGGCGAACCCGGACTCCTACTACCAGGGCCGTCCGATCACCGAACACTTCCTCGTCGACGGCCTGCGTTCCCCCGCGCCTGCCACCTCGTGGACCCGGCCGCTCGCGGACTACATCACGATGCTGACTGCCGCCGGGTTCACGGTGACCGCGATGAGTGAGCCGCGGCCGACCGACGAGCAGCTCGCGACCAATCCCTGGTGGGCGGAGAGCTTCCAGTACCCGCCGTTTCTGCTCATCACCGCCCGCAGACTGGGCGCCGTCGCGTAGCCGCGATGCCGCCGCCCTCGATCCGACGCCGTCTCAGGAGTCCGCGCTCGTCGACCATGCTGGCTGTCGTGACGGTTCTCGTCCGCGTGTCAGGAGATCGGGGCTGTCCCGAAGGCCCGGCCGGTGTCGAGGTAGTGAGCGTTGGTGCGGCGAACGGCGTCGAGGCTCGCGCGGACACGGTCCGCCATCCGTGGGATCAGATGGCGCTCCAGGTGCTTCGCCTCGACCCAGCTGGCCTGGTCCAGCTCGTCGGGTGGCAGATCGAACGTCGTGTCCGGTGCGACTACGGGGACGTCGAAAACGAAGTTGAGCAGCCCGTTGTGGCCGTCGCGAGCCGAGACGTAGTCGACGACCAGGAGACGGCCCACGGCCAGGGCGATCCCGAGCTCTTCGCGCAGTTCACGTGCCGCCGCGTCGGGGGGCGCCTCCCCGTCCTCGACCACGCCGCCCGGGATCTCCTACCACGTGCGGCCGCAGGGGTGGACGAGAAGGACGCGGTCGTCGGGGTCCCGGATCAGGGCACCCGCCGCTGCTCGCAGCAGCGCGGGACGGGGGTAGTCGCTCATGCCCGAGCACGATAAGTGACTTGATGATCAAGTTTCGGTCTATGGCCGGGCCGCGCACAGGGATAGCAGATGTCGGGATTCCTGACGCGTTCGGGCGCCGGACCACGCCTCTTGATCCGCCACGGCGCGGATAGGAACGTCGCTTCGCTGATGGTCCCCGGGTGGGCGAGCCGGTCGGACCAGACCCATTGCTCCCGCTGATTCCAGGCGAGCTTCGTCTCGGACGGCCAAGCCGGGTGAGGTCCCAAAGGCCACGCCGTCGAGGAGCGTGACGCCGGCCAGACTGGCGTTGCCTGCACGGGCGAGCACCCCGAAAGCAGGGCAGGGAGCGAAACGATCATCCTTCGCCTGGAGGCTCGACCGACATCCGAGGAGCCCGTCAAAGTACGGGGTAAGTACGGGATGATCTCCGAAGCGGACGGGAAAGATCGCTCCGATGTGGCCGTCTACCTGGCGGTTTAGTGGACCTAACGCAACACAATAAGAACCGCCTGATCTTGGTCCAGGGACCTGAGATCACCGTCCGACCGGTCTCCACAAGGCTCCTGACCAGGGGCGATGCCCAGTGAGCACCCAGCCGGCAACCTCGCTCGACGGATCGAACACACGTTCCGTAGACCTAGTGGGTCCGAACGGCACCGCCCGCATGGTGACCGTGATCGTGGGCACCGTTGTCGGGCTCACTTTCCTCTTCGGGCTCGGCAACGTCGCCGCACTCGGCATCCGCCTCGGGGTCCCGACCTACGTCGACTCCTACCGGCTCGCCCACGCCCGCGCCGCCCGCCAAACCACCACCTGACCCGCCCCGGGGTGGGGCCAGATCAAACCGCCACACCCCCACCCGGCCACCCACCGGGCGGGGCCACTTCAAGCCGCCCGGATGGGGCCAAACCAAACCGCCAGAGCCACCCCGTAGAGCGCGAACGCCTCCTCCCGCTCACGCCCGGTCGACACCTCCGCCAGCGCACGGGCCTCCCGCAGCAGATCAGGAAGCGCACGCAAAATCGCAACATTCGCCGCGGCGTCCCGCAGACGGTGCAGGCGGACCATCTCCCCCCACATCACCGAGGAAGGCCGGGGCGTCCCGTCGAACACCGGCGCCAGGTCGTAACGCCGCAGCTCCCGGACGATCGACGACGCGGCCGTCTGCCACTGGTTCTCCGCCGGAGAGATCGCGTACGGGCGCCCGATCAGGTCGTTGGGATGGATATGCAGCTCCGCCGCGAGCGCGTTGAGCAGACCGACCCGATCCAACTCGATCAGACCACGCTCCATCTTCGAGACCCAGCCCTGACTCCGCCGCAGCGCCGCCGCGAGATCAGCCTGCGTCATCCCCAGCCGCAACCGGGCCCGCCTGGCGCGACGGCCGATCTCCTCCGCGTCCTCCACCATCAGCACTCCCGGCGCGTCCACCCGATCAAGCCCGATGCTGACACCGTACCCACGCGGTGAAGCCCGTCCAGAGCAGCGAATTCCTCCCCTCCGCCCTGCGCACCGATGCGCGAATCGGCCAAGTCGACACCCGCCGCCCGCATAGGAGACCCACCGCGCCGTCGCCCGGCCCGGGTGCGGGGCGTGGGCGCCAGCCGCGGTCGCGGTGATGCTCGACCAACTCGACGTCCAGCCCGGTAGCCGCGTCCTGAAGATCGGTTCCCCGAACGGCTACAGCGCGACGCTGCTGTCCGTGCTGGCGGGCCGCTCCGGCACCGTCGTGACCACCGATCCCGACCCCGCCACGATCCGTCGGAACGCCAGGGCCGGCACGACCTGCGCCACAACAACATCACGGTGGTCCGAGGTGACATCACAGCCCGACCACACCTACCCTACGACCGTGTTCTGGTGCGTGACCCGACCGGCATCCACACGGCGCTGGCCCGGGACGTCACCGACGGCGGAACGCTCGTCATCTCGCTCCGCCTACGCGGCGTCGAGCGGACGGTCTTGTGTGCGCGACCGTGACCGCTCGTCTCCGACTCGATTCGGCCCCTTCCCGGACATACCCCACACCCCCGGCGCACCGCGCTGTTCCTCACTGCTGGGAGACGCCTCGGCGCCGCGGGCCCCGCCGCGCTCCGGGACCCCGTCCGCGGGCCACGGCACCTCGTCGGGACCCGGTGTGACACTCCCCGTCCGTCTGCTCCCGTGCCTGGACCTGCCGCTGGCCACCATGCAGATGGTCTATAGCCGGCTGCACCTCGAGTCCGCCGGCGCTCAAAGGACTGACCCACCCGCTCGCGCGGTTCACCCCGCCGGCTATGGTGGTGCCGCGACCGGTTTGGCGCGCGCCGGTTGGCCGCCACGGTGGGCTTGGACGTTGGCAGGGACACCCTGGTCAGCCGAGTTCGACCGGGAATGAATCCGCGGCCGTACTCCGTCGGTTGACCGCTCGCTGCCTCGACCACGACCTCCGCCAGATAGGGCAGCACAACCCAAGATCAGAGAGATCACGCCAACTCAATCCTTGTGGCCCGCTGCCAATAATTTGGCGATGGTCGGTTCCGGCTCGATCACAAGGCTGCGCCAGATCCCCGTACTCGCTCAGGTAGCCACGTCGTCGACCACAGCATGCGATCTCGCAATCGATCAGATGCCACAGCTCTGGCCGTACACCGCATCGAGGCTGTCTGACACCGCGAGCAGGCTCCTCGCTCGACCCGGGCAGGGAGCCCCAGCTCGTCGGCGACGAGCACGACTTCGTCCACCGGGGCGTTCACCCCGTGTGCGGGCAGCGACCCCGAGATCAAGCAGGTGACTTCAAGCCGGTGCTCGTAACCGACCACCAACATTCGGATCACAAGAGGTCTGTTCGACCGCTAGAAGATCAGAGTCAGATCGGGATCCCGGCCAACCTGTGGATCCGGCGCGGGTCATTCCTGGATCCGTCATGTATTTCACGGTCGGCGAGTGAGAACTATGCGGGCACCTCGGGCAGGAACCAGGGTGACATTGCGCATGTAGGGTGCTTCCGGGCGGGGACGGTCCGGTCGAATATCAAAGTCGCGGAGCAGTTCGCGGAGCACGATTGTCATCTCCATTAGAGCAAATCCGGCACCGACGCAACGGCGAGCACCGCCACCGAACGGTATCCAGGTGTTTGCCGCCGGCTGACCTTCAATGAAACGTTCCGGCCGGAAACTATCGGCATCCGGAAAATTCTCTGAATCCGAATGAACAAGGCCAACGGCCGGCATTACGGCAATTCCAGCAGGTAGTCGATAGCCGCCGATCTCGACGGGTTCGGCAAGCTGCCTAGCCAGTTCGTAGACCACCGGACGTAGCCGCAAGATTTCCTTGGCCACGGCGGATAGGTATTCATCATCGCCGGTGGATGCTGCCTTTTGGGCGGCTTTAAGGTGCACCGGCTGCCTAGCCAGCTCATGCAGAGTCCACGCGAGAGCAGCGGACGTGGTCTCGTGACCGGCGAGGAGCAGAGTGATGAGTTGGTCACGTAGCTCGGCGTCGGACAATCCATCCTGTGAGGGATCCGAACGGGAGGCCACCAGCAGCCGAGACAAGATATCGGTACGGGATTCTAGATCCTTGGCGCGCCGACGTTCGGTAATCTCGCTGTATAGCAAGGCGTCCAATCGCTCCTGCCGGGCCCGGTACCTGCGCCATGGATTGACGCGCCGAAGCAGGGGGTTGGACAAGCCGAGTAGTGTGATCGGGCCAATCGAGGCGACATGGTAAACCAGTGGTCGCATTTCGGTGAGGCGGTTCGGGTCGGTGACACCGAACACTACTCGGAGGATTACTTCCAGGGTGAGTTGTTGCATCCGCGTGTAACCGTTCACCGGGCGATCTGTCTCCCAGCCGGCGACCTCGTCTTTGGTGAGCTGTGCCACCATATCCTGGTAGCCGCGCAGTGCGGGACCCGTGAATGCTGGCATCACTAGACGACGGACTCGCTTGTGCTCACCCTCATCGAGGAGAATCACGGAATGATCTCCCATTGCAGGGCCGAGGATGCCATAACCAGCGTGGAAGGTTGAGGCCGACCCAGTGAAAATGTTCCTTATATCGGCTGGCTTCGCGAGCACCACGACCTTCGGGGCGAACTGGGCCAGCTTCAGGGTGAAGATATCGCCGTGCCGCTGATGAACCCGAGGCAGCAAAACGTGCCGGTATTTTCCGTACAGGAACGTCTGGATCGGAGCTGGCAGTCGCGAGCCGCGCGGTGGCAGTCGCGTCGCCGCTGCGAGCGGGAAGGTATCAACAGGCATAACTTTCCCCTTGGTCTGCCTTGTAGAAAAGGAACGACGGAACCGTCGCCGGAATCGACTGCCCGGGAGAGCCTGTCCGGCGCTTATGGCCAAATATTCCCAGAATACCGTTTTCGTGGCGCGATGGCTAGATCGGAAGGTTGCCGGGTTCGACATTCGGTATGAGTGATCTTTCTGGCAATCGCTTGTGCACCGGTCAGACGGTCCGCATGATGTCTGGCATGACACAGCCTTCGCTTGACCGTTTTCTGGACTCTCTGACCTCGAAAGCCTTGCGGGGTGAACGGCCGTCCCGCGAAGATTTGCTTGCCGTGCTCCGTGTTCCCGATGAGAACATCCTCGATGTGGTTGCGGCGGCCTCCCGGGTCCGGCGGCACTTCTTCGGCATGCGGGTCAAGCTGAACTTCTTGGTCAACATGAAGAGCGGGCGGTGCCCGGAGGACTGCTTCTACTGCTCTCAGCGACTTGGCTCGCAGTCGGAGATCATGAAGTACTCCTGGATCAGCCCAGAGGAGGCGGCCAGTAACGCCGAGCGCGCCATCGCGGCAGGCGCCAAGCGAGTCTGCCTGGTGGCCAGCGGTCGAGGCCCCGCCGATCGCGACCTCGACCGGATCTCGGACACAGTCGACGCGATCAAGAGCGCCACGCCGGACGTGGAGGTTTGCGTCTGTCTCGGCCTGCTCAAGCCGGGCCAGGCCGACCGTCTGCGGGAGATGGGCGCGGACGCCTATAACCACAACCTGAACACCAGTGCGGAGAACTACCGCGACATCTGCTCCACGCACACCTTTGACGACCGGGTGAGCACGGTGACCGATGCCAAGCAGGCAGGGCTGTCGCCATGCTCGGGTGCCATCTTCGGCATGAGGGAAACCGACGAGGACATCGTGGACGTGGCGCTCGCCCTGCGCGACCTTGATCCCGATTCGGTGCCAGTGAACTTCCTGATCCCCTTCGAGGGCACTCCGCTGCAGGACCGCTGGGATCTGACACCGCAACGTTGCCTGCGCATCCTGGCCGTGTTCCGGTTCCTGTTCCCGGACGTTGAGGTCCGCCTCGCCGGCGGCCGGGAGATTCACCTGCGGGGAATGCAGACCCTCGCGCTGCACCTGGCCAACTCCATCTTCCTCGGCGACTACCTGACCAGCGAGGGCCAGCCGGGCGAGGACGACCTGAGGATGATCGCGGACGCCGGGTTCGTGGTCGAGGGTGCCGCGGAGCAGACCCTGCCGCAGGCCCGACATGACCTGGTGACGATCCGTCGGCGTGGTGCCGGAACCGAGCTGCCGGCCAACACCTGACCCCGCTCGAGCGGCGGCTTCGGCCCAACAGGAGTCGCCGCTCACCGGGGCAGGTCAGCCAGCACGGGCAGATGGCCCCCGTAGTAGGCGTCCCGGCATCGTCTCCGTTGAACCTTCCCAGACGAGGTCCGGGGGATGGTGTTCCGTGACAGAACAACCACGCTGTCCGGGGCGTGTCCCAACTCCGCTCGGAGCCGAGCCATGACCCGCCTGGCAACCTTCTCAGGCTCGGCGCCAGCCGCCACCCCCTACCCGTCAAGATGAGGTGAGTCAGGCGATGGCTATCATCTTATGACCTGGGCGGGTTGGGAGAGGAAGATCG
>NZ_JALKFW010000181.1:0-28711 GCF_023243055.1 Frankia sp. AgPm24
CCGGGGGGGGGGCGCGGCCCCCCCCCCCCCCCCCCCCCCCCCCCCCCCCCCCCCCCCCCCCGCGGCACCGAACAGCTGGTGCACGTGCTGGAGGACATCCGCCGCACCTGTGAGGCGGGTATCCGCGGCGTCCTGGTCACCGATCTCGGGGTGCTGTCCCTGGCGGCCGACATGCGAGCCGCCGGCGAGCTGCCCGCCGGGCTGCGGTTCAAGACCAGCGTCCAGATGGGCCTGGCGAACCCGGCGTCGATCCGGATCGCCGCCCGCCTGGGCGCCGACTCCTACAACGTGCCGACGGACCTGTCACTGGCCCAGCTCGCGGCGGTCCGGGCCGCCGTGGACATCCCGATCGACCTCTACGTCGAAGCGCCCGACGATCTGGGCGGCTTCGTGCGGCACTTCGAGATCGCGGAGATCGTCCGCGTCGCCGCCCCCGTGTACCTGAAGTTCGGGCTGCGCAACGCGCCGAACATCTATCCGGCGGGCACCCATCTGAACGCGACGGCGGTGGCACTGGGCCGGGAACGGGTCCGCCGCGCCGAGATCGGCCTGGAGCTGCTGGCCCGCTACGGGCCGACGGCCACCGGCTCGACCCTGCCCGCGGCCGACCTGGCGGTTCCGGTACCGACGGCACAACCACCAACCGGGACCGAGCCGAAGGACGCACCGCGGCTGGTGACCCGGTGAGGATCTCCAGGCTCGAGACGTTCGTGCTGGGCACACCGTGGCGGGACCTGACCTATGTGCGGCTGCACACCGACGACGGACTCGTCGGGGTCGGGGAGACCCGGATGCTCGGCCACACCCGCGCCCTGCTCGGCTACCTCGACGAGGCGGCCGGCAACCACGTGCTCGGTTCCGACCCGTTCGACATCGAGTCGCTGGTCGGACGGATGAAACGCGGCGACTACGGCCGGGCCGGTGAGATCGTCATGTCCGGGATCGCCTGTGTGGAGATGGCCTGCTGGGACATCATCGGCAAGGCGCTGGGCCAGCCGGTGTGGCGCCTGCTCGGCGGTAAGGTCCGCGACCAGGTCAAGGCGTACGCCAACGGCTGGTACACGGTGGAGCGCACGGCGCAGGAGTTCCACGACGCCGCCCGCCGGGTGGTCGAACGGGGCTACCGCGCGTTGAAGTTCGACCCGTTCGGCCCGGGCTGGGCCGAACTCGAACCCGCCGAGCGCCGCCGCTCGATCGGCCTGGTCGAGGCCGTCCGGGACGCGGTCGGCCCGGACGTGGAGATCCTCGTGGAGATGCACGGCCGGTTCTCCCCGCACGAGGCGATCCGGATCGCCACCGCGCTGGTGCCCTTCGAGCCGTCCTGGGTCGAGGAGCCCGTGCCACCGGAGAACCTGCGCGCCCTGGCGAAGGCCGCCGCCGGCATCCCGCTGCCGGTCGCGACCGGAGAACGCATCCATGACCGCATCGAGTACCGCGAGCTGTTCGACCTCGGCGCCGCCGACATCATCCAGCCCGACATCGGCCACCTCGGGGGCATCGCCGAGACCCGTAAGCTCGCCGCCACCGCGGAGACCCACTACATGCTCATCGCCCCGCACAACGTCGGCGGGTCGGTCCTGACCGCCGCCAACCTGCACCTGGCCGCGACCACCCCCAACTTCAAGATCCAGGAACATTTCAACGACTTCGCCGACGAGGAGGTCAAACAGGCCGCGCCCGGCCTGCCCGAGGTCATCGACGGGTACTTCGCGCTGCCCACGGCCCCGGGCCTGGGCGTGGAACTCGACGTCGACTTCATCCGCGACCGCCCCTCCCAGGGCGCCCACTTCGACCTGTACGCCGACGGCTGGGAACTGCGCGGTACCCGACCGGTGACGCCGGCCGACCGGCGGCCGTCGACATGACACCGACCCGCGCGGTTCGGTCCGACGCCACGGCCGGTGGTATCACCGGAGCGCCGGGTGACAGACGTGGATGATCGGGCGGTGTGGATCGACGCGCCCGGCCAGCTCCGTGTTCGTCCGGCGCGACCCGCGGCGCCGGCGGCCGGAGAGGTCCTGGTCAGGGTGGCGTGGGCGGGCCTGTGCGGTTCGGACCGGGAGATCATGCGCGGCACCCGACCCGCCGGCTACGTCCGCTATCCGGTGCTGCCCGGCCACGAATGGTCCGGCACCGTCGAAACGGTGGGGCCGGGGGTGGCGCCGTCGCTGGTCGGGCAGCCGGTCGTCGCGGAGGGAGTGTGGTCGTGTCGGATCTGCGTCGCCTGCCGACGCGGCGACACCAACCTGTGCGCCGGCCCGTACGACGAGACCGGCTTCACCCGCCCCGGAGCCTGGTCCGACCACCTGATCGTGCCGGCCACACTGCTGCACCCCCTGCCCGCCGGCGTCGATCTGCGTGCCGCCGCCGTGCTGGAACCCGCGGCCTGCGCCGCCGCCGCGTGCCTGCTCGCCGGCGCCGTGCCGGGTACGCGGATCGCCGTGGTCGGCGCGGGCACCCTGGGCCTGCTCGCCACCCAGCTGCTCGCCGCGGGAGGACCGGCCGAACTCGTCGCCGTCGACCCGCGCACCCACCGGGCCGACCTCGCGGTCGACTGTGGCGCGACCACGCTGATCAGCCCCGACGAGGCGGCCACCGGCACCCGTTGGCGGCGGCGCTTCGACGTCGTGGTGGAGGCGGCCGGCGCGCCCGGTAGCGCCCACCTGGCGACCACGTTGGCGGGCCGCGGCGCCCAGGTGGTTCTGACCGGTCTGGCCTCGACCGAGGACCATCCGTTGGTACCGGTCGATCTCGTCGTCGGGGGAATCACCCTGCACACGGTGTTCGGCGCGCCCTCACGGGCCTGGACACACGCGGTCCGCGCGTTCACCGCCGGCCTGCTGCGCCCCGAGCCGTTGATCACCCACGAGGTCGCCCTCGACGACGCCGCGCGGGCGTTGGCGCTGCTGGACACGCCGTCATCCGACATCACCAAGATCCTGCTCCGCGTGTGAGACCGGACCGCGGGCACGGACAGACCCCAGAGCGGGAGCACCCATTGACCCCGACCCTCACCCCGCCGGCCGGTACCGATCCGCTCGCGGCGGCCCAGGCCGCGGCCCGGCCGTTCGCCGCGCTGGCACCGAGCCGGCGCGCGGACATCCTGCGCGCGGTGGCCACCACACTGGACGCGGACGCCGACCGCCTGACCGCCCTGGCGGGGGAGGAGACCCACCTGCCGCCGGCGCGGCTACGCGGCGAACTGGTGCGCACGACCTTCCAGCTGCGGTTGTTCGCGGACCTGCTCGACGACGGCGGCTACCTGGAGGTGGCCGTGGACACCGCGGATCCGGACTGGCCGACCGGACCGCGCCCACAGCTGCGTCGGATGATGGTCCCGGTCGGCCCGGTCCTCGTCTTCGCCGCGTCGAACTTCCCCTTCGCCTTCAGCGTCGCCGGGGGTGACACCGCCGCGGCCCTCGCCGCCGGCTGCCCGGTTCTGCTCAAAGCACATCCCGGCCATCCGCGGCTGTCGCGGCACACCGCGCGGCTGGTGGTCGCGGCGCTCACCGACGCGGGAGCCCCGGGCGGGGTCTTCGCCCTGCTCGAAGGCGACGACAGCGGCCGGGCCGCCCTCGTCGACCACCGGGTCCGCGCGGCGGCGTTCACCGGATCCACCCGGGTCGGCCGGCTGCTGTTCGACCTGGCCGCGGGCCGCCCCGACCCGATCCCGTTCTACGGCGAGCTGGGCAGTGTCAACCCGGTGTTCGTGACCCCGGCCGCCGCCCGCGCCCGCGGCCCGCGGATCTGGTCCGGCTTCGTGGAGTCCTTCACCCTGGGCGCCGGCCAGTTCTGCACCAAGCCCGGCCTGCTGCTCGCCCCGGCGGGTGCCGCCGAGCAGGCACTGGTCGAAGCCCTCGAGGGCCATCCGGGCGCCGCGATGCTCAACGACCGCCTCCAGGACGGGTACGACCGGGACCTGGCCGCGTTGACCGCCCATCCGGGCGCCACCATCCTCGTCAACACGCGAACGCCCGAAACACCGGACGTGCCAGCACCGGACGTGCCAGCACCGGACGTGCCAGCACCGGACGTGCCAGCACCGGACGTGCCAGCACCGGTCGGACCGGCGCTGGTGACGGCGACGGTGTCCGCGCTGGTCGCCGACCCGGACGCGCTGGCCGCCGAGGTCTTCGGGCCGGCCTCCGTCCTGGTCACCTACACCGACCCGGCCGAGCTGCTCGACGCCGCCCGGGTGCTCGAGGGCCAGCTGACGGCGACCATCCACGGCGAGGCCGACGATCCCCAGGACGCCGCGCTGGTCCGCGCGCTGCTGCGGGAACTGTCCGAGCGGGCCGGGCGGGTGCTCTGGAACGGCTGGCCCACCGGCGTCTCGGTCACCCACGCGATGACGCACGGTGGCCCCTACCCGGCGACCACCTCGCTGTTCACCTCGGTCGGGACGAGTTCCATCGGCCGGTTCCTGCGCCCCGTCACCTACCAGAACCTGACGGACGACCTGCTGCCCGAGGCGCTGCGCGACGCCAACCCGTGGCGACTGCCGCGACGCCTCGACGGCCGACTCGTCCAACCCGACACCACCGACACGCCCGACACGCCCGACACCACGAGCGTGGCACCGGTGTCCCCGCAGTGACCACGGTTGACCAGGTAACCGGGCCCGTGACGACCCACGGCGAGGGGCCGCTGTGGGTGCCGGCCTGGGGCGGCCTGCACCTCGTCGACCTCCTCGCGGGCGACGTCCTCGCCCTCGACACGAGGACCGGTGCAGTCGAGCGCCACCATCTCGGCACGATCGCGGCGACCATCCGGCCGAGAACGAGCGGCGGCGCGGTCGTCGCACTGGAACGCGGCTTCGCCCTGCTCGACGCACCCCCCGCCGGGTCGCCCTTCCGGTCGGACGCGGCGGGTTCGACGTCCCGGCGGGTGCTGCCGAGCCTGTGGCCGGCGGCGCGCGGCCTGCGGATGAACGACGGCGGTTGCGACCCGCACGGCCGTTTCTACTGCGGCTCGATGGCCTACGACGAGACACCCGGCGCCGGCTCCCTGCACCGGCTGGATCCCGACGCCACGACCACCGTCGTCCTGAGCGGGGTGACCATCTCCAACGGTCTGGCCTGGAGCCCCGACGGCACGCGGGCCTACTACGTCGACACACCCACCCGCCGGATCGACGTGTTCGACTACGACCCCGCCGACGGCCTCACCGGACGGCGCCCCTGGGCGGCGGTCGCGGACGGCCCGGGCCAGCCCGACGGCCTCACCGTCGACGCGGACGGCGGTGTCTGGACAGCGCTGTGGGGCGGCGGCGCGGTCTGCCGGTTCGCCGAGAACGGCAGCCTCGACCAGGTCATCGAGCTACCCGTGCCACGGACCACCGCCTGCGCCTTCGGCGGCCCCGACCTGGGCACGCTCTACGTGACGACGTCCCGGCTCGACACCGACACCGACCGCCACCCCGCCGCCGGCGCGATCTTCGCGATCGACGCCGGCACCCGCGGCCTGCCCGTCCTTCCCTTCGCCGGCTGACGACGACCGCACTGGAAGTCAGCCGGGACTGAGACCGGAAGCGACATCCGAGGGGTCTGGTCTGGCGGACGACCAGGTCTCTGATCCCCCACCCGGATCGAACCAGCGATCCGTCGATGACCCGGCCGTGCTGGTTGATCGTCCGGTACAGGTAGCGCCACCTGTCGACGATCTCTAAGTGGGCGTGGGGATGCGCTCGAGTTTGGTCCATCCGCGCCAGCCGCGTTCCTCCAGTAGCTCGAGGAGTCGAGGGGCGATCCGCACCGAGGCCAGGAAAACGGCATCGAGGAGCTGCGCGAGCTCGTCGGGCATGGCCTCCTGGTAGCCCTCCGCTCCCGCTCCCTCTCCCTCGCCGTCAGCCTCGAAGAGGGCGACGAGCTGGTCACTCATGGCCGCGACGCGTGGGTCGTCCGGCTCCCAGTCCGCGGCGTGGACCAGATCGCGGTAGAGCTGGAGGGTCGCCGGATCGTCGAGTTGCTGCTGCTTGGCCTTCATGTAGAAGGGCATGTGCTCCGGGAGTTGGGCGGCGATCAGGATCCAGGCGTCCCGCTCGCCTTCGACCATCCGGTCCGGCAGTCCGAGCGCGCGCATCCGGTCCAGGTAGGCCACCGCCTCCGGTGGTAGTGCCAGGCTGTCCCCGGCTGCCAGCCGCGCGATCCGCTCGCGGTGTCGTTGGAGCTGTCTGATCTCCGCGCGCAGGCGCCGGTCGATGTCGGTGACGGCCGCGCCGAACTCCTGCTCGCCCGCGGCCAACAGTTCGCGCACGCGCGCGAGTGGCACACCGGCTTCGGCGAGGGTGCGGATGCGGACGAGCTCGACGACGGCGTGGGCGTCGTAGCGCCGGTAACCGGAGTGGTCGCGCTCCGGTTCCGGCAGCAGGCCCCTGGCATGGTAGTGCCGCACCGCGCGCACGGTGACGCCGGCGTACGACGCCAGCTGGCTGATCGTGAGCACCGTGCCAGTCTCCTACTTCGCGGGCACGCGCAGGAACAGCCGGCGCGACCAGAGGTAGCCGGCCAGCGCGATCAGGGCGGACCAGCCGAGCGCGAACCACAGGTCGGAGTCCGTGTGCGCCCCCGTCACGAGCGCCCGGAGAGTGTTGATCATCGGGGTGAACGGCTGATGCTCCGCGAACTGGCGCAGCCCGGCCGGCATCGCGTCGGTCGGCACGAAGCTGCTGCTGACGAACGGCAGGATCATCAGGAACAGCGGGGTGTTGCTGGCCGTCTCGACGCTGTCCGCTGCCAGGCCCATGCCGACGGTCAGCCAGGTGAGCGAGAACGCGATGAGCATCAGCAGCCCGACCGCGCCGAGCCAGCCGAGCGGACCCGCGTCGCCGCGGAACCCGAGTCCGAACGCGAACGCCGCCACGATCACCACGGCGCATCCGGTCCTGATGACGGCGCCCAGCATGTGGCCGGTGAGCACCGACAGCCGGGCGATGTTCATCGTGCGGAACCGGGCGATGATCCCGGTGGTCATGTCGGTCGCGGTCGAGATCGCGGTGCCGAGCGCGACACTGGTGACGGTCAGGAACAGGATGCCCGGCGTGATGAACACCAGGTAGTCCCCGCGGTCTCCGCCACCGTCCTGGCCCGGCAGGCCGGCGCCGAGAGTCCCGCCGAACACGTACACGAACAGCAGCAGGAACAGGATCGGCTGCACGATCAGCATGATCGAAAGCGATGGGTAGCGGCGGACGTGCAGCAGGTTGCGCTTCAGCATCGTCGCCGAGTCACGGACGGTGTGGGCGGTGCTCATGCGGGGACCTCCTCGGCTGCGGGCGCCTCGGCCGCGCGGCCGGTGAGCGCGAGGAACACGTCGTCGAGGTCGGCGGCCCCGACCGTCAGGCCGGCCACGGCGGCGTCGTCGAGGCCGTGGAGCACACGGCGCAGCCCGGCGATGCTGCCGTCGCCGGGTATCTGCAGGGTGAGCGTCTCGGCATCGGTGGATGCCTGCGGATGCGCCGCCGATGCGACGGACAGCCCCGCCGCATCGGTGAACTGCACCGACACGTGCCCGCCGGGCACCCGACGCTTCAGTTCGGCGGCCGTGCCCTCGGCGACCAGGCGGCCCCGGTCGAGGACCCCGATCCGGTCGGCCAGCTGATCGGCCTCCTCGAGGTACTGCGTCGTCAGCAGTACCGTCACGCCGTCGGCGACCTGTTCGCGCACGATCGCCCACAGGTCGCGACGGCTGCGCGGGTCAAGACCGGCCGTCGGCTCGTCCAGGAAGATCAGCCGGGGCCGGGCGATGAGCGTCATCGCCAGGTCGAGGCGCCGTTTCATGCCGCCCGAGTAGGTCTGCGCCCGCCGGTCGGCCGCGTCGACCAGGTCGAAGCGTGCCAGCATCACGGTTACGGCGGTTGTCGCGGTCGCCCGGTCCAGGTGTGCCAGGTCGGCCATCAGCCGCAGGTTCTCGCGGCCGGTGAGCAGCTCGTCGATCGCCGAGAACTGCCCGGTGACACCGATCGTGGCGCGTGCCCCGGCAGGCTCGCGTCGTACGTCGAAGCCGGCGACGCGGATCTCGCCGTCATCCGGGGCCAGCAGCGTGGAGAGGATGTTGACGACGGTCGTCTTGCCGGCGCCGTTGGGCCCCAGGAGCGCGTAGACGGTGCCCGGAGCGACGGTCAGGTCGAGGCCGTCCAGCACGGTGTGGTCACCGTAGGACTTGGTGAGTCCGAAGACCTCGACAGCAGGCCTGGTAGCGGTCATGCCGCCATGCTGGAGGCCTGACGCAGGGTCAGGGTCAAGCCCCGGTTGGTCCCCCGCTCAGTCGAGGGCGGCGGCGTGGGCCAGCGGGTCGGCCCGCACGGTCGGCAGCAGGTGGTAGCCGCGCAGCGCCGGGTCATCAGCCAGCGCGTCGACGAGCGGCAGCGCGATGGCCGGCCCGTCGGCCATCGACGCCCCTCCAGCAGCTCGACCAGGCCGGCCTCCAGACCGAGGCCGGCCAGCAGCAACCCGATCCGATGCCGTGGCAGCCGTAACCGGATGAGCAGGCCGGCCCCGCCGAGCGCGATCGCGTTGAGGGGCCAGAACGCGGTGTCGACGGCGGGCTCCAGCCCGGCCGACAGCGGCGGCGAAACCCGCGGCCTCTGTGGATCAGCTGAACTCGGGCACCTGCTCGTCGAATCCGAGCGGGGTTGTTCTGGCGTTGGCCCGCGGATTCAGGACGGCTGCCCGGTCAGTGGCCAGGTCACGCGGCTTTCGAGAACGTCGGCTCATGCGCTGGTAACGATGTGGCGGCGGGCCGAACGGGTCGGCTCGCCGCCACCCGTATGACACGTCAGCGCCGGTCGTCGCGGGAGGCGAACTCGTCGGGAATCCAGGCCGGCGCACGCTTGTCCATGAAGGCGCGCATGCCCTCCCGAGGTTCGGGGGAGTGCTGCAGGCCCCAGAACATCGTCGGGTAGTCGATCGGCCGGTAGTGCTCGCCGAGCATGCGCTTGACGTGCATCCGGGTGTCCGGAGCGGTCTGCACGATCTCCCGGACGGCCTGGACCGCCGCGTCCCGCAGCTGCTCGTGCGGCACGACCCGGCTGATCACGCCGAGGCGCTGCGCCTCGGTGGCGTCGAACCGCCGGGCCGACAGCATCAGGTCACGTGCCACCGCGACGCCGACATGGGCGGGCAGAACGGCGGCGTAGGTCGCGTCGATGATGCCCCGCAGCAGCTCCGGAACCCGAAACGTCGCCCGGTCGCTGGCCACCGCGATGTCGGCCAGCATCGCGATCAGCAGCCCCCCGCCCTGGCAGATGCCGTTCACCGCGGCCACCACCGGGGCCTGACTGTCCCGGACGGTGACGAACGGCAGGATGTCCGGACCGTCGAGACCGGGCGGCAGCGAATCCCCCGGCTCGGACCGGCCACCCAGATCGCCACCCGGGGCGAACACGTCACCCGTGCCGGTGATGACGAGCGCGGCCAGGTCCGGATCCCGGTTGACCAGCCACACCGCCCGTTTGATCCCGAAGTACATGGCCGGCGTCAGCGCGTTACGCGCCGCCGGCCGGTCGATGACACACCAGCCGATGGCGCCGTCCCGCTCGAACCGCAGCCCGGCCGCCCCCAGATCGTCCGTCCCCAGATCGTCCGTCCCCAAACCGTCCGCCATCCGCCCACCCCTCACCGTGCCATACCGCCATCTTCGTCATACCACCGTGGCGGTGTCAGGCGGTGCAGGTGCGTTCTTCGGACGGCGGTGGCCAGGGGAGAACCGGTCGGTCTGGTTTCCGGGCCATCGGCTGGCCTGTGGTGCGTAAGAGCCCAGGATCATGGTCCTGGGTCGAACGAACGTACTGCCCTCGTTGTTTCAGGGCTACTGGTATCCGACCGGCTTCAAGGACGTGTCGCCCTTGATCCAGATCTCGCGTGCTGGGGTGCTTGTCGTACAACGTCGGCGGCACAGGTCGGCTGCTCGGCGCGGTGGCAGGCGCGCTTTGCCGACTCGTCATGCGGGGACGACGGTCTGCCGTCGGGCCCGCCAGCCGGCCGCCTGGGCCTCAGGTGCCGAGGGCGTCGAGGACCTCGGCCGCGGGGAGGGCGGCGAGCGCCGCGCCGGGCAGCCACAGTTTGGATCGGCGCAGGCCGGAGCCGACGACGACGCGGGGATGTTCGGCGACCGCGCGGTCGATCAGCAGTGGCCAGGCGGCTGGCAGTCCCACCGGGGTGATGCCGCCGTACTCCATCCCGGTGCTGGACACGGCGGTGTCCATCGGGGCGAACGACACCTTGCGGGCAGCCAGCCGGCGCCGGACCAGCCCGTTCACGTCCGCCCGGGTCGTCGCGAGAACGACGCACGCCGCGAGCGTGGTCTCGGCTCCGCGCCGAGCGGCGACGATGACGCAGTTCGCCGAGTCGGCCGGCTCCACCCCGTAGCGCGCGCAGAAGGCCGCGGTGTCGGCCAGCTCGGGGTCGATCTCCGCCACCTCGACCTGCTCGGCGGGCGGCGCGGACGCCGCCTGCGGCCAGGCGGCCAGCGCCGCCGCGGTCGCTGCCGCGAGCAGGTCTGGTCGGCGCAGGGCCGGTACCGGCCGCAGAACGTCGGTCACGGCAGTGATCCTACGGCGCTTCTCGTTGCCCTCCTCCTGCTCGTGGCTGCTGGCGGCCGTCACCTGCGGTCAGGTTGGTTTGGGATCCGGCTTGTCGGTTGGGGTGGGTCCGGCCGGGTCGACCGGCGTGGCGGGACCGCGGCCGGTGAGTGCTGCCGCCACGGAGGTGACGGCGATCGTGACGAGGGCGCCGAGGACGAGGGCTGCTGGTTCGCCGGTGGCCAGCAGGTGCGACTGCGCACCGAGGGTCGCGGCCGCGACCGGCACGCCGAGTTGCGCGGCGGCCAGCGCACCGAGTGCTGCCGGCTGGCCGATCAGACGGTTGACGAGGTGACACACGACAGCCCCGAGGCCGAGCGCCAGGCCGAGCCCGATCAGGGCGGGGCGCTGGGCGAGCGCCCGCAGGTCCAGGGACGCTCCGAGCCAGAGGAAGAACAGCGGGCCGAAGAAGCCTTCCGTGATGGCGAAGAGCTGGCGGGCCAGACGGCGCGGTTCACCGGCGGCGGCTACGGCCAGACCGAAGGCGAACCCGGCCAGCATGATCGACACCTGGGAGGTCTGGGCGATGGCGGCCAGACCGAACAACAGCGCGAGATTGATCCGCAGCTCCAGGGCGAACTTACGTCGTTCCGACAGGTGGTGGAGCCTTTTACGCCACCCACGGCGTTCGGTCTCGCGCAGGACGGCGAACAGCGCACCGGCGCAGGCCAGCACCACGACGGCCCCGATGGCCGCATGGCCCGCCCTGGTCGGATCGATCGCCAGGGGCAGGGCGACGATGCACACGGCGTCGGCGATGGCCACCTGGGGCAGTAACTGCAGGATCGCGGTGCCCTTGAGCTGTAGCGCGTCGAGGACGGGCAGGACGAGGGCGGCGGAGGACGAGGACAGCAGCACGGCGTACAGGGCCGGGTGGCCGGTGCCGAAGACCGTGGAGATGGCCAGAGCGACGGGAACGGACGCCGCGCCCACGGCGGCGGCACGGCGCAGCCCGACCGGCAGCGCCCGCCGAAGGCCACGGTCACCCACCGGGACCTGCGAGCCGGCGACGAACATCACCAGCGCGAACCCGACGTTGGCCAGGAACGCGAAGGTGGACGCGGTCGGGTCCAGGCGTCCCACGCCCATCGGGCCGAGCATGATCCCGGCCAGGAGCTCACCGACCACGACGGGCAGTCGCCAGCGGTGCGGGAGCGCCAACAGCGGACCGGTGATCCCGGCCAGGCAGACCAGTGCCAGAAGGGCGAAGCTCACGGGCGTTCCGCCGCCGGGGCCCCTGGCTGGGTCAGCGGGCTCGGATGGGTGCTGGGGGCCGCCAGTCGGCAGGGGATCTCGGTGTTCTCGTCGGTGTGGTAACTCGCGCAGACCCGGTGGTAGCCGTCGGCGACCTGGAGTGCCCGTCCTGACATCAGGTCGCCGCGAATCAGGAGCACCGGAGACAACGCCTTGCGGGCGACGATCTTGCGCAGGTCCGCGGCGACGTGCGGGTTGTCGACCGGCAGCAGCGGCAGCCCGGACGCACGCAGGATGTCCTTGGCCTTCCAGCGCCGGGTCGTGGCCGCGCGCAGCAGTCCGATCAGGGCGTCGATCTCCTCGGGCCCGGCCAGAAGCCCCAGATAGGCCGCCGCCGCGGGGTAGTCATGCTCTTCGGGGTCGCTCTTCCACCGGACGTCGGGCATCCGTTCATGTTCCTCTTCTCACCCGCCCACCTGGCACGTCGACGTTCGGCTCAGCTGAGGGCCGGTACCGGCCAGGTGTCGATGACCGTGGCTGCGATCGTCCACCGCCGTCCCCGACGCCACGGGCCGGCGCGCTTCAGTCCGACCTCGGCGAGCAGCAGGTCGGCGGCCCGTTCGAGCGAGCCAAGGTCGGCCTCGCGGTCTGGCCGGCCGAGCCGGGCGACGCCGGTGTTGCCGATGCTCTCGCCCTCGTCATGCTGGTGGCGGATGATGCGCACCTCGCCGGTGTCATAGTCGGCCTGGGCTCGCAGGTCCCTGTCCGTCAACGGGTCTCCTTCGGTTACCGGCGTCGCTGCGCGGCTCAGAACCCGCGGGCCAGGGCCTGGTCCTGCGGCGGAAGGGGCCACATCCGTCGGGTCGGGATGCCGACCCGGGATGCTCCTGTCCTCACCGCGGTGACGCTCCACGGCTTTCTCCGCCGATTCTTGCGCGTCCGCGGACTCATTGCAGAGCAGCTACTCGCCGCCGTCCCAGACGAGGACGCCGGTGCGTGGACGTGGCGAACCCGGGCTGAGCACAGCGGGCAGATCTGCCCGGGACCGGACGTTCAGCTTCCGGTACACCCTGGTCAGATGCTGTTCGACGGTACTGGTCGTGATGTACAGGCGGTCCGCGATCTCTCCGTTGGTGTGTCCCAGGCCGGCCAGGGCGGCGACCCGTCGTTCGGCGTCGGTCAGCGCGTCGACCGCGGCTGGCGGGTACTGCCGCGTAGCGCCGTGCGACTCCGTATGCCCGCGGTTGCCGCGTTGCCTGGGGGGATCGAGGATCGCCTCGGCCCGGCTCTGGTTCGCCAGCAGTCGGGCGCCTCGCGAGAAGGAGCGGGCCTGGGCTGTGTTGCCGCTGCCATGGTAGGCCATACTCAGGTCGGCCATCGCGCGGGCGAGGTCCACCTTGGCTCCGACCTGGCGCAGGACCTCGACCGACTGCCGCAGCAGGGGCAGCCGCTCGCCGGGTTCGCTGGCGGCCGCCAGCAGCCGAAACGCGTTTCCCGATGTCCTCGAGCTGGTGAATCCCTCGCGGGCGAGTTGTTCCTCGGTCAGGTGCCGACTGCGGTCCAGCTGACCCATCCGCAGGTATGCCTCGGCGGCGCCGGTCCGCCAGGCCACCAGACCGGACACGTCCATCCCCCAGCGGACCATCAGATCGCCGCAGGTGCTGAAGTCGGCGAGTGCCGCGTGCAGTCGACCGGTCGCGAGGTAGAAGTGCCCTCTGGCATATAGGTAGTGCAGGCCGAACCGGGTCTGGAACATCGCTTCCGGAACCGGGGTCGTCAGCCATCGCGCGGCCTCGGTCAGGCGGCCCATGCAGACCATGGCAAGCAGCAGGCTCCCCAGCGGCGCGCCAAGACCGACCCCCCAGCCGTGTGGCGTCACGTCCGTCAGTGCCGTGCGGGCGTGTCCTTCCGCGCCGGGCAGGTCGCCCCGTCTCAGCGCGATCTCGGCCCGCAGACCGCAGACCATGGCCCGCCAGGTGTTCGATCGGGAGATCGTGGGGTGCGTGCTGAGGATGTCGGTGCCGGTGGCGGCGGCGGCGAGGCGATCGGTGTAGACCAGAACGAGTGCCGCCGACATGACGGCCTCGATGCCGATGTCGGTCAGCGACGCGTTCTGGAGCAGATGGTCCGCCTCGGTGCTGCCCAGTGCGTGCCCCCGGCCGGTGACCACTGCCGCCAGGGCGAGCGCCGCGCGCTCCACCGGATCGGTCGTGGCCGGGTCCAGCCGTTGCGCTGTCGATGCGATGGAGACCTGGTGGACCTGGTCCATGAGCCCCGGATAGGTACAGAACAACAGGAGCCGCCCGACGTCGGGGTCGGGGTCGGGGTCGGTGGCAGCCTGCCCGCCCCGGCGAGCGCTTGCTTCGCTGACGTGGACGAGTACCGCTGACGCCTCGGTCAACCGGCCGTGCCAGGCCAACGCCGCCACGAGGTCAACCGCCCGGCGGCCCACCAGATGGCCCTGGCGCGCCGCGGCGGTCAGACGTGGCAGGTAGTGAAACACCGTGGACGGGCTGAGCTGCCAGTCGACCTTCGCCGCGTCCAGCAGGATCGCGCTGCGTTCCGACTTGGCGGAGCACGCCCGGGCGGCGTGCTGGAGAAACTCGACCGCGTCGGCCAGCTGATCATCCGCCTCGGCCTGGGCCGCCGCGACCCGCAGCACCGGGAGGACCCAGATGTCCTCGGTGTGCCGCGCGGCGACCAGGTGCCGGGCGATGTCGACGGCGCGGGCGCCGTCGTGGTGCAGCAGTGCCGCGGCGCGGCGGTGCAGCTCCACGCGCCGGTCGGCGTGGATGTCAGCCACGACCGCCTGACGGGCCGCCGGATGGCGCAGGCACAGGTTCTCGAGCAGCCCGGCCTGTTCCAGCACGCGAAGTCCTCGGTCGACGGCGTCCGTGGGGCTGCCGAGCAGCCAGGAGATCCGATCGGGTCGGCCGGAATCGTCCAGCACCGCCACCGCCTGGGCGACGTCGAGGACCGCTGGCCCGGCGCGTTCGAGGCAGGACAGCACCGCCCGCTCGAAGGCCAGCCCGGCCACCGGCTCCGTCGCGGACATGGCGGCCCGCTGGCCGATCGCCGCCTGATGGTCCTCGATCAGTGCCCGTACCAAAAGGGGATTTCCGCCTGTGGCCCGGTGTACCGCCCGCGCCAACTGGATCGTTCCCCCGGTACCGGCTCGCCGGGCCATGATCAGGCCGACGTCCTCGGGGGACAGCGGCGGCAGCCGGATGCGGGTGACCTGCGGCTGCAGGAAGACCCCGCTCGCCGCCAGAGTGCCCCAGGTGGTTTCGCCGGTGGGCTCCGTCAACACGATCAGGGTGCGGAGGAAAGTGATTCGCTGCATGATGTCGAGGAGGCAGCGTTGAGATACGGGGTCGGCCCTGTCCGCGTCGTCCACCAGGACGAGAACCGGGCCCCGAGTACCGAGGTCACGCAGAAACACCTCGACATCGCCCAGAACCCGGGAGTAGGCCGCCGTCAGCTCCTCCTCGCCCGAGTGGTCCAAGACGAGATTCGCATAGTGGTCGATCGCCCTGGTCGCCAGGTGGTGATAGCGCGATTCATCCGCGAACTCACTGAAGAGCTGCCGGGCCAGCCGGAGTGGAAGCGAATTCTTCTCGGCGCACCCGGCCGCGCGCAGCGGGCGAATTCCTGCCGCTGCGGCTCGCTCCGCGAGGATGCGCAGGAGTGCGCTTTTTCCGATTCCGGCCGGGCCGGTGACAAGGGCGATCTGACCGTTGGGAGGATCGCTCGTGCAATCGGCGATCAAACTTTCGAAAACCGCTATTTCGGCTTCGCGCGCGACGAAGATCATGGTCGGCGGTCTCCTTGCGGACGTGGTGGACGGACCCCGCGTGCGGCTGGGTCGACGAGGCGATGGCGGGGGAGTGGGGCCACGGCTACGGCGCGACAGGATGCCTGCTCGCTTCCCACGAGCGGTGGCGGTGATCGCCGGTGGAGGCGCTGGGGTGCGCCGATCGATGTCGGCGAGGTCGAGGGGTCGGGCGTGTCTCGATGGATGGGCGTCGGGCTCTGTCGCATGTGGTTCGCGAACCTTCGGCATCAGATCAACGGTGAGTGCTCAGGGCAAGATTAAAGATGCTTTCTGTAGCGATTCTGCATGATAGGCGAGAGTAGATGGCTGTGCGTCTCTATCTGGAGACCATGTGCATGTGGTGGGGTGAATGGGTGATATGAACCATCTATTCGCATATGTGCGGAGAGTCGCGCAGTGCCCGGCTCGTGCGGCCGTTCGGCCGAAAGGCTGCTGACCGTGGCTGGTGCCGCCGACCGGCGGCCGCCTCTGGCCGAGCCCCGCGGGGGAGTCGGGGCAGGGTCTGGTGGGCGGCGAGAGTGCCGCCGGTTGCGCGGGGAGCGGCGAAACCCGCAGGAGCCTGCGGTTCTCGAGAAGGGCCGAAAAGCCTTTCGTGCCCCGTCTCGATGCTGTACCCCTACGGCCCCCTGTTTCTCGTCTCACAGTGCCGGTTGACGGTGCGGCTGGCACGGGCCGTAGGGGTTGTCGCGGCGATCGGGGGTCAATCAGGATAAGAGTCGCGATGATGCGCCGCCAGTGAACGGTGCGGTCGCCCGGCCGATCCAATACTCCATTGAGTGGACGCTGATGACGGGGTCGATAGAATTGTGGGATTCTCGCGTGGATGATGCACGTCGGGTCATCCCGTGGGTTCTGGGGGCTGCTGGCCCGGCGGATCTGCGAACGCGGGCGGCCGAGCTGTGCGCGCGATATCGTGCCGACAACGGGGAACGTCCGCTGGACGTTGGATACTCGCTGGCATCGCAGGTGACGCCGTCGCCCTACCGCGGCGTTGTGGTCGGCGTGACCCGCGGCGACTTCGTGCGGAGTCTGGACGCCCTCGCCCGCGGCGAGACCGCCCCGGGTGTGGTGCACGGCCCGGCGGGTGAGGCGATGCGTCCCGTGTTCGTCTTTCCCGGGCAGGGCTCCCAGTGGCCGGGAATGGCAACGGACCTCATGGCGGTGTGGAGCCCCTTCGGCGCCGCGGTCCGGGCGGCGGCCGAGGCGCTGGCGCCGTTCACCGACCATTCGGTCGTTGACGTCCTGCGTTCCAGCGCTGGTGCGGGGGCGCCGACGTTGGAACGCGTGGACGTGGTCCAACCGGCGTTGTTCGCCGTGATGGTGGCGCTTGCCGGGCTGTGGCGTGAGTTCGGGGTCGAGCCGGTGGCCGCCATCGGTCACAGCATCGGTGAACCGGTGGCCGCCTGGCTGACCGGCGCTCTCTCCCTCGCTGACAGCGCGCGCGTCATGGCCCGTCTGAGTCAGGCGCAGCAGACCCTCGTCGGTCAGGGCGAGATGGCCCTGGTGTCGCTGCCCGTAGCCGAGGTTGAGCGCGATCTTGCCGCCGAGGGAGGCCGGGTGGGCATCGCCGCGGTCAACGGTCCGGCATCCGTGGTGATCTCCGGTGACGCGGACTCCGTCCGGCGGGTCGTCGCGGGTTACCCGGCGCGGGGAGTGTGGGCGCGCCGGATCGCGGTCGGGCTGGCCGCGCATTCGAGCCAGATCGAGCGGGTCCGGGACCGTCTGCTGGACGACCTGGCACCGGTCGTCCCCCGATCGGGGCGGTTGCCCTTCTACTCCGGCCTGGCCGGAGACGTCCTCGACGGGAGCGGTCTGACCGGTGACCACTGGTATCGAGCCCTCCGGGAGCCGGTCCAGTTCGCCCGGGCGGCCCGGGCCGCCCATGCCGCCCATGCCACGGCCGCCGGCGTCGCCTTCGTGGAGATCAGTCCGCATCCCGTGCTCACCGGGAGCCTGCGGGACATCGTCGACGCCCCGGATGCTCCGGGCGGTCCGACGGCGGTTCTGGCCTCCCTACGCCGCGATCAGGACGGCCCTCGCCGGTTCCTGCTCTCGCTTGCCGAGGCCTGGGTCCGGGGCGTGGCGGTCGACTGGACGGTGGCCTTCGCCGGCAGCGGCGGTCGTCTCCTCAAGGACGCGGGCCGGCCGGTCGGCCACGGTGATCCGGCCCTGATAGCCGACGCGGTGCCCGGTGACGCGGTGCCCGGTGACGCGGTGCCCGGTGACGCGGTGGCTGGCACGGCGGTGGCTGGCGCGGCGATGGTTGGTGACGGCTCGGCCGCCGCCGAGGGGCCCGAGCTGGTGCGGCGGCTGGCCGGCCGGTCATCGGCGCAACGCCAACGGATCCTGCTCGCGGCGGTGCGTGGCGAGACGGCGTCCCTGCTGGGACGCCCGTCGGCCGAGTCGGTGCCGCCCGGGGCGGCGCTGCGGGAGATCGGTCTCGACTCGGTGCCGGCGCTGGAGCTGCGCGGCCGGCTCGGCGAGCTGACGGGGCTACGGCTGGCGCCGACCCTTGTCTTCGATCACCCGACGCCTCGCGCGCTGGCCGGTCACCTGCTGGCCGAGCTCGACGGGACCGGCGAGGGGGAATCGTGGGAGCACGCCACGGTGGGGACCTCGGCGTCCGCCCCGGACGGTGTGGACGATGCGGACAGCGCGGGCGATGGTGTGGGCGGCGCGGGTTCCGACGAGCCGATCGCGATCCTCGCGATGAGCTGCCGGCTGCCCGGGGGCATCGACGACCCGGACGCGCTGTGGCGGTTGCTCGACGACGGCGGCGAGGTGGTCGGGGGGCTGCCGGGTGACCGCGGCTGGGACCTCGACCAGCTCACCGCGGTCCAACCGGCCCACCACGGTCCCAACCGGCAGCGTGAGGCCGGGTTCCTGACCGGTGCGGCCGCGTTCGACGCCGCCTTCTTCGGAATCAGCCCGCGCGAGGCGCTGGCGATGGATCCGCAGCAGCGCCTGCTGCTCGAGACCTCCTGGGAGGCCCTGGAACGGGCCCGGATCGACCCGACGAGTCTGCGCGGTACCGACACCGGGGTGTTCGCCGGGGTGACCGAGCAGGGATATGGCCCGAGGCTGGACGCGGCCCCCGCCGAACTCGAGGGTTTCGTTCTGACCGGCACCACCGCGAGTGTCGCCTCCGGACGGGTTGCCTACGTGCTCGGCCTCGAAGGACCGGCGGTGTCGGTGGACACGGCCTGTTCGTCCTCGCTGGTGGCCCTCCATCTCGCCGCGCAGGCGCTGCGCCGCCGGGAGTGCTCGCTGGCGCTGGCGGGGGGCGTCACCGTGATGCCGCATCCGGGCTCGTTCATCGAGTTCAGCCGCAAGAACGCACTGTCCGCCGACGGGCGGTGCCGGGCCTTCTCCGCCGACGCCGCCGGGTTCGGGCTGGCCGAAGGCGTGGGTGTTCTGGTCCTGGCGCGGCTGTCGACAGCGCGGCGGGCCGGGCATCCGATCCTCGCGCTGATCCGCGGCAGCGCGGTCAACTCGGACGGGGCGAGCAACGGTCTGACCGCACCCAACGGACGGTCCCAGCAGCGGGTCGTTCGGCGGGCGCTGGCCGCGGCAGGTCTGACCCCGGACGACATCGACGTCGTCGAGGCGCACGGCACCGGCACGCCGCTGGGCGATCCGATCGAGGCCACCGCGCTGCTCACCGCCTACGGTCAGGACCGGCCGGCCGACCGCCCCCTGTGGCTGGGCTCGGTGAAGTCCAACGTCGGCCATACGCAGGCGGCCTCGGGCGTGGTGGGCGTCATCAAGATGATCCTGGCGATGCGTCACGGCCGGCTGCCGAAGACGCTGCACGTCACGTCGCCGACACCACACGTCGACTGGTCCTCGGGTGCCGTCCGGCTGCTGACCGCGAGTACCGGGTGGCCCGCGACGGACCGCCCGCGCCGCGCCGGCGTCTCCTCCTTCGGGATCAGCGGGACCAACGCCCACGCCATCCTCGAACAGGCGCCCGCCACCGCGGTCGGCACCGCCACCGGCTCGGCGCGGACCGCCGCGGCGCCCGACCCGGCGGCCGGGCCCGATCCCGCCGCGCCGGTGGTCCCATGGCTGCTGTCCGGCCGTGGCGAGGCGGCGCTGGCGGCGCAGGCGCGGCGTCTGCGCATCCAGGTCGAGGCGGGCGCGGCCGGTACGTCACCCGGTGCGACGCCGGGGCCGGCCCTGGCCCGGCCGCGCGACACCGGCCATGCACTGGCCACCACCCGGGCGGCGCTGAGCCATCGCGCCGTCGTCACCGCCGCCGATGTCGACGGCTTCCGCCGTGGGCTGCGCGCGCTCGAGACCGGCCAGCCGGCGGCGAACCTGATCCGGGGCGTCGCGGACATCGAAGGCGACGTCGTCTTCGTCTACCCCGGCCAGGGCTCCCAGTGGGACGGCATGGTCCGCGACCTGCTGGCAGACGAGCCGGGTTTCGCGGCCTGCCTGCGGGAGTGCGCGGACGCGATCGCCGCGCACACCGGCTGGTCCGTGCTCGACGTGGTGCGCGGCGAGCCGGGGGCACCGAATCTGCACCGGGTCGACGTGCTCCAACCGGTCCTGTTCGCGGTGATGGTGGGGCTCACGGCGTGGTGGCGGGCCCATGGGGTCGAGCCCGCAGCGGTCGTCGGGCACTCCCAGGGCGAGATCGCGGCGGCCTGCGTGGCCGGCGGGCTCTCCCTGCCGGACGCGGCGAAGGTCGTCTGCGTCCGCGCCCGGGCGCTGCGCGCCACGGCGGCCGGCCGGGGCGGCATGGTCTCGGTGTCGCTGCCCCGCGACGCCCTCGAGGCGGTCCTGGGGTCCTGGCCGGGTCGCCTCGAGATCGCCGCCGTCAACGGGCCGGGATCACTCGTCGCGGCCGGTGATCCGCAGGCGCTCGACGAGCTGCTGGCGCGGTGTGAGGCCGACGGCATTCGGGCACGGCGGATTCAGGTTGACTACGCCTCGCACACGGCGCAGGTGGAGGCCCTACGCGAGCGCCTGCACCAGGAGCTGGCCGACGTCACCCCACGCCCGGCCACCATCCCGTTCTACTCCAGCCTCACCGGGTCGGAGCTGGACACCGCCACGCTCGACGCGGGTTACTGGTACCGCAGCCTGCGCGCGACGGTGGAGTTCCAGCAGGCCACCGAGGCGCTGCTCACCGACGGGCACCGGGCGTTCGTCGAGATCAGCCCGCACCCCGTCCTGACGGCCGCGGTGGAGGCCACCGCGGCGCAGGCGGACCGGTCGGTCGTCGTCGTCGGCTCGCTGCGCCGCGACCACGGTGGCCGGGAACGACTGTTGGCCGGGGCCGCCGAGCTGTTCACGCGCGGCGTGGCCGTCGACGTCACCGCCGCCTTCACGGACCCCCGCGGTGACCGGCCGCGCCCGGTCGACCTGCCGACCGTCGCGTTCCAACGCGAGCGGTTCTGGCTCGAGCGCCCGGCGGCCACGCGCCCCGAGGCCGCCGGGGACGGGTGGCGTTACCGCGTCGCCTGGCGACCGATGCCACCCCGGCCGGCGTCGACCTCGGACGCGGGCCCCGAGCCCTGGCTGATCGTCACACCAGCCGGTGACGCGGCCGTTCTGGCCGACGCGTGCGCCACCGCGTTGTCCCGGGCCGGTGTGCGGCCGGCGGTGCTGCCTGTCGATGCGGCCACGGTCGATCGCGCCGCGCTGGCCCGCCTGCTGTCGTCGACCCCACCGGACGGCTCCCGCAGCGGCGTACTGTCCCTGCTGGCCCTGGACACCGACCCGCATCCCGATCATCCCGAGCTCGCCCGCGGCCACGCGGCGACCGTGACCCTGCTTCAGGCGCTCAGCGACGTCGCCGCCGGCGGGTCAGTCGATCACGGGCCGCTGTGGTGCGTGACCCGCGGCGCCGTGCGCGCCGTCGCGGGCGACACGGTGCCGAGCCCGGCCCAGGCGTCGGTGTGGGGCCTCGCGCAGGTCACGGGCCTGGAGTACCCCGACCTGTGGGGCGGGATCATCGACCTGCCCGCGGACGGCGAGCCGGCGGACCTCGACCTGCTCGCCGCCCTGCTGCGCGATCCGGACGGCGAGAACCAGCTGGCGGTCCGCTCGTCCGGGGGACTCGTCCGGCGGATCGCCCCCGCCCCGCTGCCCGGCGCGGCGGGGCGGTCCTGGCGACCACGGGGCACGGTGCTGATCACCGGCGGGACAGGCGGGGTGGGGGCGCGGATCGCGCGCTGGCTTGCCGGCGCCGGCGCCGAGCATCTCGTCCTGGCCAGCCGCCGCGGCGCCGCGGCACCTGGCGCGGCCGAACTGGCCGCGCAGGTGCGCGACCTCGGCGCCGACGTGTCCCTGGTCAGCTGCGACGTCGGCGATCGGGACGCGGTCGCCGACCTGCTGGCGGGCATCCCGGCGGAGCTGCCGTTGCGCGCGGTCGTCCACGCCGCGGCCGTCCTCGACGACACGGTGCTGGACCGGCTGACGGCGCGACGGATGGCCAGCGTGTCGCGGGTCAAGGCCGGCGGGGCCTGGCATCTGCACGAACTGACCCGTGAGCTGGAGCTGGACGCGTTCGTGCTGTTCTCGTCGGTGACGGCGACCTTCGGGCTGCCCGGGGTGGCCAACTACGCCCCGGGCAACGCCTACCTGGAGGCACTGGCCGAACATCGCCGGGCGCGGGGCCTGCCGGCGACCGCGGTGGCGTGGGGACTGTGGGCCGACGGCGGCATGGTCGAGGGGGCGGCCGGCGCGCGGCTGCGTCGCCACGGCCTGATCGACCTGCGTCCGGAACTGGCCACGAAGGCCCTGCAGGACACCCTCGATCATGATCTCGTCACGTCGGTGCTCCTCGACGTCGACTGGGATCGGCTGGCCGGCACGCTGGCCGGCGGGCGCTCGACCCGGCTGCTCGACGAGATTCCGGCGCTGCGCCGGACGCTGCGACCGGCTCCGTCCGGCCTGGGGACAGCGGTGGCGTGGGACGCGCCGCTCGCGTTGCGCCGGACACTGGCGGAGCAGCCGGAGGCCGCGCGGTTGCGAACCCTGCTGACAGTCGTCGGCACGCACGCGGCCGCGGTACTCGGACATGCCTCCGCCGCGACGATCGGGGCCGACACGGCATTTCGGGACCTGGGATTCGACTCGCTCACCGCCGTCGAGCTGCGCAACCGACTGAACGCGGCGGCCGGGACCCGACTGGCGACGACGGCCGTCTTCGACCATCCGACCCCGACCGCGCTCGCCCGCCAGCTCGGTGCGCTGTGCGGGCAGGATCTCGCGGACGGATCTTCGACCCCGATGGACGAGACGTCGGTCACCGCGGCGGTGGCCCGCGCCCGTGCGGAACTCGACCGGCTCGCGCCGGCCCTGTCCGCCCTGTCCACGTTCGGCCCCGAATCCGCCGCGGACCGGGCGGAGATCGTTCGCCGGCTTCGAGGGCTGCTGGCCGGTCTGTCCGCTTCGGCCGTCGCACCTGCGACCGAGGCGGACAGCACGCCCGATTCGGACGACGAACTGTTCGACCTGCTCGACTCCGAGCTCGAAACCCCCTGACGTGCTGACCCCCGCCCCGGCGATCACAGGAGTACGCGTGTCGCACCATGGAATGCCGCCGCGATCGGGCGCTGCCGCGTGAACACCGAGGACCGGCTCCGCGACTACCTACGGCGCACGACCGCAGACCTGCGCCTCGCCCGGCAGCGACTGGCCGACGCGCAGGCCGCCGGACGGGAGCCGGTGGCGATCGTCGGGATGGCCTGCCGGTTCCCCGGCGGGGTACGCACACCGGCCGACCTGTGGCAACTGCTGGTCGACGGCCGGGACGCCGTCACCGACTTTCCCACCGACCGAGGCTGGGACCTCGACGGACTGTACGACCCGGACCCGGACCGGCCCGGACGCTCCTACGTCCGCTCGGGTGGTTTCCTCGACGACGCCGACGCGTTCGACGCCGAGCTGTTCGGCATCTCGCCGCGGGAGGCCCTCGCGATGGACCCCCAGCAGCGGCTGCTGCTGGAGACGTCCTGGGAGGCGATCGAGACCGCCGGGATGAATCCGCAGCGTCTGCGCGGCGCCGACACCGGGGTCTTCGTCGGTACGAACGGTCAGGACTACGCCTCGAACCTGGCGGCGGTCCCGCCCGAGGCCGAGGGCTTCCTGCTGACCGGACGGGCGGCCAGCGTCGTGTCGGGGCGCCTCGCCTACGTCCTGGGCCTGGAGGGTCCGGCGGTCACCGTCGACACCGCCTGCTCGGCGTCCCTGGTGGCGATCCACCTGGCATGCCAGGCGCTGCGCGCCGGTGAGTGCCAGGCCGCCCTGGCCGGCGGTGTGACGATCATGTCGACGGCCGGGCTGTTCGTCGAGTTCAGCCGGCAGCGCGGCCTCGCCCCCAACGGTCGGTGCAAGGCGTTCTCCGACGCCGCCGACGGCACCGGCTGGGGTGAGGGGGTCGGCGTGCTGGTCCTGGAACGACTCCGCGACGCGCGCCGTCTCGGCCACCGGGTCCTGGCCGTCATCCGCGGCAGCGCGGTCAACTCCGACGGTGCCAGCAACGGCCTGACCGCACCGAACGGCCCATCCCAGCAACGGGTGATCCGCCGGGCGCTGGCCGGGGCCGGCCTCGAACCGGACGAGGTCGACGCGGTCGAGGCCCATGGCACCGGAACCGTCCTGGGCGACCCGATCGAGGCCCAGGCGCTGCTGGCGACCTACGGGCAGGACCGGCCGGCCGACCGTCCCCTGCTCATCGGGTCGTTGAAGTCGAACATCGGCCACACCCAGGCCGCCGCCGGCGTCGGCGGTGTGATCAAGATGGTGCTGGCGATGCGGGCCGGCCTGCTGCCCCGCACCCTGCACGTGGACGCTCCGTCGGGCAAGGTCGACTGGTCGGCCGGCGCCGTGCGGGTGCTGACCGAACCCACACCGTGGCCGGTCACGGAGCATCCACGACGGGCCGGCGTCTCGGCCTTCGGCGTCAGCGGGACGAACGCCCATCTCCTGCTCGAGCAGGCCTCACCCGACCCGGATCCCGCGGACCCGCCGACGGCCCCGGACGCCCCGGACGTCCCGGTGGCTCTGGACAGCATGGCGGATCCCGACGTTCCGGCAGCCGTGGACGTCCCCGGGGCCACGGACACCCGGGATGGTGCCGGCGGTCCGGGCCCGTTCCCGCTGGTCGTGTCGGGCCGGGGCGCCGAGGCGCTGGCCGCGCAGGCCGATCGGCTGCACGACCACCTCGGACGGCGGCCGGAGCTGGGCCTGGCCGAGCTGGGACACGCCCTGGTGACGACCCGGGCCACCCTCGGAAACCGGGCGGTCGTCCTGGCCGAGGACCGCGACGAGGCTCTCGGCGCGCTTGCCGCGATCGCCCGTGGCGAGCCGACTCCACATGCCGTGCACGGGATCGCCGGACCCGCCGGCCCGGTCGCCTTCCTTCTGCCGGGCCAGGGCAGCCAGCGCCTCGGTGCCGGCGCGCAGCTGCGCGCGACCAGCCCGGTCTTCGCCGCGGCCCTCGAGGAGGTGTGCGGGCAGTTCGACCGGCACCTGCCGCGGCCCCTGGGTGAGGTTCTGTTCGCCGCCCCCGGGACGTCCGCCGCGGCGGCCCTGGACCAGACCGGCTTCACCCAGCCGGCGCTGTTCGCCGTCGAGGTCGCGATGGTCCGGCTGTTCGAGTCGTGGGGTGTCGTCCCCGACTATCTGCTGGGCCATTCGGTCGGGGAGCTCGCCGCCGCCCACCTCGCCGGCGTTCTGTCGCTGCCCGACGCGTGCGCGCTGATCGCCGCGCGGGGCCGGCTGATGCAGGCGCTCGCGCCCGGCGGCGCGATGGTCGCCATCGAGGCGGACGAGGGCGAGATACTGGCGACGTTGGTCGGCCTGGCGGACCGGGTGGACCTGGCGGCCGTCAACAGCCCGGCAGCCAGCGTGATCTCCGGTGACGCCGCGACCGTCGACGAACTCGCCGCCCGTTGGCGCGCCCGCGGACGCCGAACCACCCGCCTGCGGGTCAGCCACGCGTTCCACTCCCCGCACATGGACCCGATGCTGGCGGAGTTCCGCCGGGTCGCCGAGCAGCTCACCTATGCGCCGCCGCGTGTTCCCGTGCTGTCCGACCTCACCGGTCGACCGCACACCGTCGCACAGATCACCTCGCCCGACTACTGGGTGCGCCACGCCCGCGGCGCGGTGCGTTTCGCCGACGGTGTCCGCTGGCTGGACGAGGCCGGGACGCGGGCCTACGTCGAGGTCGGTCCGGGCGGTGCGCTGACCGCGATGACACGGCGCTGCCTCGACGAGGCCGTGCCCGCCGCGGCCACCCGTGCCGCGGCCACCCGTGCCGAGGGGCATGAGCAGCCCATCCTCGTCCCGACCCTGCGGCCGGGGCGGTCCGAGCCCCGGACCTGCCTGACCGCGCTGGCCAGCCTGCACGTGCACGGGTTCCCGGTGGACTGGTCGGCGGTCCTGCCGGCCGCCGCAAGCCATCCCGTCGAGCTCCCGACCTATGCCTTCACCCGCCGGCGTTACTGGCTGGCGCCCCCGGAACCGGCTGCCGGCCGGCCGCGGTCGTGGCGCTACCAGGTCGGGTGGAAGCCACTCGGTGCCGCCGAGCCCGCCTCGCCCGCCGGCACCTGGCTGCTGGTGACCGCACCCCGCCAGGTGGACGACGGCCCGCGTCGGGAAAGCGCGCGGATGCTCGCCGCCGCGGGCGTGCAGGTCATCGAACTCACCTGGGATCCGGTCGCTCTGGGCGACGACCCTTCGGGCTGGGCGCAGGTACTGCGTGCGGCGCTGCCGCCTGGACGCCGCGTCGACGGAGTTCTCGCACTGCTGGCAACCGACATCCCGGCCGATGCCGACATCCCGACCGATACCGCTGACGACGTTCCGGTCGATGTCACCGCCGACCGGGTGGTCGGCGAGACGGCGTCTGAGGCCCTGCTCGCGGCGCTGGGTCTGCTGCGGGCCCTGGACGATGTCGCTCCCGGCACCGGCCTGGGTGACGATTCCCCCGCTCCGTTGTGGTTGGTGACCCGCGGCGCCGTCAGCGTCGGGCCGGACGAGAAGCTGGCCAACCCCGATGCGGCGGCCGTGTGGGGTCTGGGCCGGGTCGCGGCGTTGGAGCATCCGCGTCGCTGGGGTGGACTGATCGACCTCGCCGGGCCCGCTGCCGATGTCGGGTCCGATCCCGAAAGCGGATCCGGCGTCGCTGCCGGATCCGAGGCGGAGATCCACCGGATGCTGGCGACGGTGCTCGCGGGCGGATTCGGGGCCGAGGACCAGCTGGCCATCCGGTCGACGGGGGTGTTCGGCCGCCGCCTGTGGTCCGTCCCGGCGGCCGGCCGGGAGCCCGGTGCGGGTCGGCCGGCGTGGACGCCCCATGGCACGGTCCTCGTCACCGGCGGCCTGGGCGCGCTGGGCGCGCATACCGCCCGCTGGCTCGCCGGGGCGGGGGCGGAGCATCTCGTCCTGACCGGTCGGCGGGGATCGGCGACGCCCGGCGCGGCCGAACTGGTGGCGGAGCTCGCCGCACTCGGCGCCTGTGTCACGGTCGCCGCCTGCGATGTCGCCGACCGCGCCGCCGTGGCGAACCTCCTGGAGACGCTGGCGGAGCAGGGGCACACCCCGAACGCCGTGGTGCATGCCGCGGGGGTCGAGCGCACCACGGCGCTTGCCGAGCTGAGCCCGGCCGAGCTGGCCGAGGTGACCGCCGCGAAGATCGCTGGCGCGACCCATCTCGACGCGTTGCTCGATCATGACGCCCTCGAGGTCAACGTCTCGTTCTCGTCGGTCGCCGGCGTGTGGGGCAGCGGTGGCCAGGGCGCCTACGCGGCCGCGAACGCCTTCCTGGACGCCCTCGCGCAGCGGCGGCGGGACCGCGGCGGGCGGGCGAGTTCCGTGGCCTGGGGCCCCTGGGCCGGTGGGGGGATGCTGGCGGCGGCCGGCGCCTCCCGCGCTGGCGACCTGCGCCGCCGAGGTCTGCCGCAGATGCCCCCGGACGCCGCGATCACGGCACTGGCGGACGTGCTGAACGGGGCGCCGGCCAGCGTCGCCGTCGCCGACGTGCGATGGGATCGCTTCGCGCCCGCCTTCACCGCGATGCGGCCCAGCCCACTGATCGAGGACCTGCCCGAGGTGCGCCACGGCCAGGCTGTCCAGTACGACGACCACTCCACTGGCCGCCCGGATCCGACCGGCCAGCCGACCGGCGAGCCCGCCGACCGGTCGGCGCCCGCGGCCCAGCCGTCGATCTCCCAGGAGCTCACCGCGTTGGCCGCCTCCGAACGTCCCGCGGCGGTCCTGGACCTCGTGCGGGCCGAGACGGCCCTGGTGCTGGGTCATGTCTCCGCGGCGGCGATCGATCCGGCCCGGGCCTTCCGTGACCTGGGCTTCGACTCCCTGACCGCGGTCGACCTGCGCAACCGCCTGTGTGCCCGGACCGGCCTGCCGCTGCCCACGACTGTCGTCTTCGACGTCCCGACCCCCCACGAACTCGCCGCTCACGTGCTTGCGCTGGCCCTGGGCGGCACGGCCCTCGCCGAGGAGCAGGTGCGGCTACAGCTGAGGGCAGCAGGTACCGATGCCGGTGCCGCGGGGGATGCCGGCGAGCCGATCGCGATCGTGGCGATGAGCTGCCGTCTGCCGGGCGACGTCGCCTCACCGGAGCAGCTGTGGGATCTGGTCGCCGCGGGCACGGACGCGATCTCCGGCTTTCCCGTCGACCGGGGCTGGGATGTCGAGGGCCTCTACGATCCCGATCCGCGGGCACCGGGAAAGTCCTACGTGCGCACCGGCGGGTTCCTCCACGACGCGCACCAGTTCGACGCCGACTTCTTCGGGATCTCGCCGCGGGAGGCGCTGGCGATGGACCCGCAGCAGCGGCTGCTGCTCGAGAGCACCTGGGAGGTGTTCGAGCGGGCCGGGATCGACCCGGCCACGGTGCGGGGCAGCCAGACCGGAACCTTCGTCGGGCTGGCCGGCCAGGACTACGGCACCCGCGTCGGGGCGGCCGAGGCCGGCCTGGAAGGCCATCTGCTCACCGGTACCGCGGGCAGCGTGGCGTCCGGTCGTCTGGCCTACACCTTTGGTCTGGAGGGGCCGGCGGTGACGGTGGACACGGCGTGTTCGTCGTCGTTGGTGGCGTTGCATCTGGCGGTGCGGGC
>NZ_JALKFW010000182.1:0-28036 GCF_023243055.1 Frankia sp. AgPm24
GTTCGGTCGAGGACGGTACGGCCGTCGTCGCGGCCATCGCACCCCATCCGTTCGGTCCGTTCTCCCTCACCGGCGCGGGGGGGGGGGGGGGCGGCGGGGGGGGGGGCGCGGGGGGGGCCCGGGGGGGGGGCCGGCGGGACGGCCCGACGCCTCGACGCGTCGGGCCGTCCGCGTCATTCGACCGGCTCGGGGCGGGTGAACAGCCGGTACAGAACGATCATCGGCGGTGTGACGATCACCAGGCCGCCGACGACGGCGTAGAGCATCGCGCGGATGTTGGGCGACGGCGCGGCGGCGTCGTCCACCGTGACCTGACCGACGATCAGGTCGGGGTACTGGGCGATCGCCCAGCCCCAGAGCATCCCGCCGACGGCCAGGCCCGCGGCGAGCCGGGCGACGACGAACTGGTTGCGCCCCAGCGCCACCAGCGCCGCGACCCCACCGACCGCGGACAACGCGACCAGCGGCACCGATCGGTCACCGAACCGGCCGGCGACGACCGGCGCCTCATGCGCGAACAGTGGCAGCAGGGCCAGCGCGAGCACCCCGCAGACCACCGCCCCACCGAACGCCCGGCGGCGGAACACCGGCACCAGATGTGCGGTGACCGGGGACGCCCCGGCGTCCTTGCACAGGTACACGGCCGCGAGGAAGGCGGTCGCGGCGACGGCGAACAGGCCGCAGCCCAGCCCGAAGACGCTGCGCACCGGCTCCATCGGGTCGGACGTCGACATCTTGCCCGTCGCCAGCGCCGCACCGGTCACACCGAGGGCGAACGGGGTGATCGTCGAGGAGACCGCGAAGACGTGCCCCCACCAGTGGTCCGGACCGGCCGCGCCCGCGCCGTACGCCCGGTAGACGTAGGCGGCGCCGCGCAGCACGATGCCGACGAGCGCGGCCGCCAGCGGGATCTCCAGCGACGATCCCACCACGCCATAGGCCGGCGGGAAACCGCTGAACAGGGCGACGACGATGAACACCAACCACACGTGGTTGGCCTCCCACACCGGCCCGATAGAGGCCGAGATCAGCCGGCGCTGGGAGCGGGCGTCCGGCCCGCGAGCCAGCAGATCCCACACGCCGCCGCCGAAGTCGGCGCCGCCGAGCAGCGCATAGGCGGTCAGCCCGATCACCATGACGACGAGAAGCAGGTCGGCGGATGTCATCGGGACTCTCCGTGCTCGCTACGGCCGGCGGCCGAGGTGGCCTCGACCCGGTTCTCGGACGGGGCGGCGGTCGTCGGTCCCGGTTCTGGCGGGTTGACCGCCAGGGTGCAACCGGGACGGCCAGCCGACGGGGTCACGGTCGTCGACCGTCGGTTCGACACGGCATGCCGTCCGGACGGACGACCGAACAGTCCCGCTCGCCCGGCGTTCGCCCGCTCGCTCTTCGTACGCGCTTCATGCCGCGGATGTGGGATGACCGGCACCTGGTCGGCCGCAGCCTCCGCGGCCGGAGCCCGGTCTGCCGGAGTCGGCTCTGCCGGAACCCGGTCTGCCGGAGTCCGCGGGGGGACGCCGGCGGGAACGGGGGCGCCGGCGGGGGTGAGGGCATAGCGGCCCGCGTGCTCCGCGGCCGGGTCGTACGGTGTCGCCGAGTGGCCCGCGTCGGCCCGTGCGGCCGTCGTGGCAGGCTCGTGCGCGACCGCGGGCCTGTGCGTGGCGGCGGGTGCGGACTCCTTGTCGTCGTCCTTGCCGTCGCCCTTGCCGTCGTCCTTGCCGTCGGAACCGTCGCCGTCCCGATCGGGTCGGCCAGGGCCGGTGCCGGTGCCACGGCCGCCGTCACGCGGACGCGGGGCGCTGGGCATCGACGGCCCGCTCGGCCGGTTGGGTACCAGTTGCTCGCCGCTGGGTCCACCGGTGGCCATCCGGCGCAGGATCAGGATCAGCGCGCCGGCCAGGCCCAGGTACAGCGTGAGCGTGCCGGCGAAGATCGGCGCGGCGCCGTCGCTGCCGGTGACCGCGTCGACCACCTTCATGTGGCCACCGACGATCCACGGCTGCCGGCCACCCTCGGTGACCTCCCAGCCGGCGATCATGGCCAGCATCGCCGCCGGGCCGGTGCAGGCCGCGGCGAGCAGCCAGGGCCGCCCGGTCGGGAGCAGTGGGTGCTGCCCGCGCCGCCGCCGCCGCAGGACGGCGAACCCGGTCGCCCCCGACAACGCGATCAGGGCCGAACCAAGCACGATCATCACCGTGAACGCGCCGTGTACGAGCGTGCCGTCGGGGCGTTCCTCCGGCGGGGCGGAATCGAGCCCCGTCATCACATGGTTCGTGGAGAAGCCCTCGAGCAGCGACAGCATGCCGGGGATCTCCAGGCCGCCGCGGACCTCACCGGTCTTGTCGTCGTAGATCCCGCCGAGGGTGAACGGGGCGTTCGAACCGGTGTGGTAGAGCCCTTCCATCGCGGCGAGCTTGAGCGGCTGGTGTTCGCCGGCGCTGCGGCCGGCCCAGTCACCGGCGATGAGCTGCAACGGGGCGGCGACGAGCACCGCGGTCAGTCCGATGGCGAGGCCACGCCGGTGGTAGGTGTCCCGACGTCCGCGCAGCATGCCGACCGCGTAGATCGCCGCCACCATTCCACCGGCACACATGAACGCGGCCAGCAGCATGTGCACGAGCTGCGGTCCGAACGACGGGCTGGTGAACGGGGCGAGCGGTTCCTCGGCGATGACCCGGCCGTCCCGCTCGGTGATGCCGCGCGGCACGTTCATCCAGGCGTTGACCGTGATGATGAACAGCGTCGACAGCGTGCCGGAGATCGCGATCGGCCAGAGAGTCAGCCAGTGCGCGCGGGCCGAGAGACGTTTCCAGCCGTACAGGTACATCCCGACGAAGATCGCCTCGGTGAAGAACGCAAAACCCTCCATGGTGAACGACAGCCCGAGGGCGCCACCGTACTTGGACATAAAAGCGGGCCAGAGCAGCCCGAACTCGAACGACAGCACTGTTCCCGAGACGGCGCCCACCGCGAAGAGCACGGCGAAGGCACGCGACCACTTCTTCGTCAGCGCCAGCCACACCGGATCACCGGTACGCAGCCAGCGCCACTCGGTGTAGACGAGCATCCAGGGCAGGCCGACACCGAATACGGCGAAGCAGATGTGGAACGCGAGGGAGAACGCCGTCTGGGCACGAGCGAGGTCGATGGCGTCGGCGGCGAGAACCATGCGCACGGCTCCTTCGAAGGACCGCGGGAAGAAATCGACCGGGAATCAGTCGACCTTCTACCCAGCGTAGAAGGTCCCAAGGTACGTAGCGGGCGGTCCGGTCGGCCCGGCGTTCCTGCGTGAGGTCCACAACAGGGTCGGCACCGACCGGCGGGGCGGTGCTTCGTTCGTCCCCCCACCAGGCATACGTGCCCAGGCCGTCTTTTCCCCGTCAGGACGGGTGTGATTCTGCCAAGCCGGCCGCCGTCGCCGTTTTTTGCACCGTTCGGGCGGCACCAAAGAGCACGCCGACCACAGCTCGCAGGCGTCACTCCGGGCCGGCCAGGACCAATGTGTTCCGACCCGCGGGTCAAATGTCCTGCGGGTTGCCTTAATTCCACGTAAAGAATGAAAGCCAGCCCGCGGCGGCACACACCGGAAACGACCGACGGGCACTGGCGGGCCACCGAGGGGTCGGCGGCGAATCGGTCCGTTCGGCTCGCCCGGGGTGCCACCATCGCGACCGAACAGCCCGGCCGGGCCAGGCCAGAAGTCCGGTTCGGATCGCCGGAAGGTGACCATCGACGGCGGTGGACGGCGCCTCCCTGGCCGTCCGACCGGCCGCGGGCAGGACCACCGGGCCGGCGCGGTCAGCCCTGTGGGCCCGTCGGACCCGACGACCGGGCCGGCGCCGGCGGACCCCTCGGCGGGCGCCCCCGCCCCGCCGATGCGCCTTACCGTCCGCCCAACACCGAGGTCAGCACGGGTGTGACGCAGGCTGCGTCGACAAACCTCGGGGTTCGACCACGGTCAACTTCTACGCGACGTAGGATTGAGGCATGGCGCGCCTGGGTGACCTCGAACGGTCGGTCATGGACGTGTTGTGGTCCAGCGACGGGTGGTTGACAGCTCGCGAGGTCGCCGCCCGCCTCGACCACGAGCGCGATCTCGCGTACACCACCGTGCTGACCGTGCTCGAACGACTGGAACGCAAGGGCTTCGTGCGCCGGCAGCGGGCCGCGCGGGCCCATCGCTACGCGGCCACCGACAGCCGTGAGGCCGTCGTCGCCGAGGCGATGATGGAGGCCCTCGGCACGGCGGACGACCGCGGCTCGGCCCTGGTCCGCTTCGTCGGGTCCGTCTCCGCCGAGGAGGCGGAGATCCTGCGCCGGGCGCTGGACCCCCTGAGCGTGCTCCCGCCGCTGGCGGAGCCCATCGGGATGGGCTCCGCGGCAGCACCCGCCGCGGGTCCGCCCGCCTCAGCCCCCGCGACCGGCTCCGATGCCGATGCAGGCCCGTTCGGGTCCGCAACGGACGATGCGGATGGTCTCGGCATGGCCTCCACCGAGCCGGAGTAAACAGTTCAGCTTCGGCCAGTGCGGGGGTAGCGTGGCCCAGGACATGACGACCGCGGCACTCCTCGCCCTGTTCGCGGGCGTGCTGGCCTGGCCGGTGCCACGCCTGCTCGCTGCCGCGCGATGGCCGCATCGCTACCCGCGGGCCGCGATCCTGCTCTGGCAGGCGATCGGTCTGGCCGGCGGAGTATCAGCGCTGCTGGCCGCGGTGGCGTTCACCGTCTCCCCACTGGCCGCCAGCACTCCTTCGGCGATCATCGACCATCTGACCAACGTGGCCGCGGGCGAGCCGCTCGCCGGGCTGCGCTGGATCAACCTGGTCGGTCTGGCGCTCGCCACCGCGCTCGCCGGTCGACTGTTCGGTGTTCTCGGTGCCTCCACCGCCGCCACGTTGCGTGAACGGCACCGGCATCGGCATCTCGTCGACCTCGCCGGCCGCCGCCATCGCCGCCACGACACCCATGATCCGACCGGCCACCTGCTCTCCCCCGCCGGCGGTCTTCCCACCGCCGAGCCGTTCTCCCCGACCGGGCATCACGACCATCTCGTCCCGGGCGACCGGCTCCCCCCGGAGCAACCGGTCAGCGGCCTGACCTACCCGTCACCAGCCACCAGCGGTCATCCGACGACCGGCGGCGCTGACGGCGGCGAGAACGACGGGTCCATACCGGATGAACGCGTGACGATCCAGGCGGTCACGTCCTGCTGCCTGTGCGAGCACCGCGACCGGGCCGGCATCAGGCTGCGGATTCTCGACCATCCGATCGCGGTCGCCTACTGCGTGCCCGGGGTACGGCACGCCCGGGTGGTGGTCTCCCGCGGCCTGCTCAACACGCTGGCCGCCGACGAACTCGACGCGGTGCTCGCCCACGAGGCCGCCCATGTCGCCGGCCGTCACGACCTGGTCATCCAGCCGTTCGTCGCCTGGGAGCGCACCTTTCCGTTCCTGGGCCCGGCCCGGGAGGCCACCGCGGCGGTGTCGCTGCTGGTGGAGATGCTCGCCGACGATGCCGCCGGACGGCAGACCAGCCGCCCCGCGCTGGCTCGGGCGCTCGCCCGGATCGGGGTGACCAGAGCACCCGTTCCCGCCGGTGCCCTGAGCATCCTCGGTGCGAACGGCGCCCTCGGTGCGAACGGCGCCCTCGCCGATGCCGCTGGTGTCCGCGCGGCCGGTGCCGGCGGCACCGCGGCCACGCATGGTCACGGCCACGAGGGTCCGGTCGGTGTCGGCCCGTCGCGTGGGATCACCAATCCGGTGATCTCCCGCATCGCCCGGTTGCTCGACCCGCCAGCGGTGCACTGGTGGCAGGCCCTGGTCGCCTACCTCGGCGCCGCGGCGGTGCTCGCCACCCCACCGCTGATCGTCCTGATCGGCTGAACCGGCCACACCCGAACGCCCGACCAGCCGAACGCCCGACCGACGGCCGGGACGGACGGCGCGAAACCGTCCACCGGCATCGGCTAGACCACATCGCCGGACGGTAGGCAAGAGCGCCATCGACTCGGCAGACTTGGCCCCACCGAGCCTGACCCCGCCCGAGAAAGACCGCGAACAACATCGCCGGAGGCGGTTGTGACGACCGATCGGACCACGACGGCCCTGGACGCACGCGACCCGGATCCGGGTGCCTTCGCCGGTGGGGTGTCCAGCGGCACCCGGCACGCGGCGGTGCGCGCCGGTGTACGCAGGCTGGGCGATCTGCTCGGGCAGGCGCTCACCCGCCACGAGGGTGCGGACACCCTGGCCCTCGTCGAGCAGGTGCGGGCCCTGGCCCGCCGGCCCGACAACGGCGCCGAACTCGCCCGGCTGCTGGCCGGCGTCGACGACCCGACCGCGATCGTGCTCGCCCGCGCGTTCACCGCCTACTTCCAGCTCGCCAACATCACCGAGCAGCTGTACCGCTCCCGGGAGCTCTCCGACCGGGCCCAGGGCCCGCTGGCGGAGACGTTCGCCCGGATGGGGGACGCGCTCGACGCCGGCACCCTCGAACGCGAGCTCGCCAGCTCCATCGCCGGACGCCTCGAGCTTCGGCCGGTGTTCACCGCGCATCCGACCGAGGCCAGCCGCCGCTCGGTGCTCGACACGCTGCGCCGCATCGCCGACCTGCTCGACGCCGACAGCCCGGATGTCGGCACATCCCGTCCGGCGGACACCGAACGCCTCGGGCGTCGCCTCGCCGAGATGGTCGACATCCTGTGGCAGACCGACGAGCTGCGGGTGGAGCGGCCCAAGCCCACCGACGAGGCCCGCTCCGCCGCCTACTACCTGGAACTGATCGCCACCGAGGTGCTGCCCGACCTGTTGGAGGAGCTGGACCTCGCCTTCGCCCGGGTGGGGATCCCGCTGCCGGCGGGGGCCCGTCCGCTGCGGTTCGGCTCGTGGGCCGGCGGTGACCGGGACGGAAATCCGAACGTCACGCCGGCGGTCACCCTCGAGGTTCTGACCCTGCAGCACGAGTTCGGTATCCGGCTGCTGACCTCGGCCGTCGAACGGCTGGTCAAGGAGCTGACCGCGTCCACCCGGGTGGTGACGGTGAGCGAGGGGTTGGTGGCGTCGCTGGCCGCTGACCGGGTGGCGCTGCCCGAGGTGTACGAGCGTTACGTCCGGCTCAACGCCGAGGAGCCGTACCGGCTCAAGTGCAGCTACATCCTGGCCCGTCTCGCCGCCACCCGTGACCGTCTGGCCGCCGGCCGCCCCCATGTGGCCGGCCACGACTACGCGGGTCTGCCCGACGTGCTCGACGATCTGGCGGTGATGCGCGCGTCGCTCACCGCCGGGGATGGCAGCCTGGTCGCCGACGGCCCGCTGCAACGGATGATCCGCACCGCCAACGCGACGGGTCTGGCGCTGGCGACCCTGGACATCCGCGAACACGCCGACAAACACCATGGTGCGCTCGGCGCCCTCTACGACCTGCTCGGCGAACTGGACGTGCCCTACGCCGAACTCGACCGACCGGCCCGACGCGCCCTGCTGTCCGCCGAACTGACCCGGCGCCGCCCGCTGCTGGGCAGCGCGCCGCCGCCGCTATCCGACGGTGCCCTCGGCGCGCTGGACCTGATGCGCACGATCCGGGTCGCCCTCGACCGGTTCGGCGCCGACGTCATCGAGAGCTACATCGTGTCGATGACCCGCGACGTCGACGACATCCTCGCCGTGGCGGTGCTCGCCCGGGAGGCGGGCCTGGTCGGGGTCGGGTTCGCCGGGCGGCCGGCGTGGGCCCGGATCGGTTTCGTCCCCCTGTTCGAGACGGTCGCCGAGCTGCGCTCCGCCGGTGCCCTGCTGGACGGGATGCTCACCGACCCGTCCTACCGGGCGCTGGTCGGTGCCCGCGGTGACGTGCAGGAGGTCATGCTCGGCTACTCGGACTCGTCCAAGGACGCCGGTATCACCGCGTCCCAATGGGAGATCCACAAGGCCCAGCGGGACCTGCGTGACATCGCCCGCCGCCATGGCGTGGTGCTACGCCTGTTCCACGGCCGCGGCGGCTCGGTCGGACGCGGCGGCGGCCCCAGCGGCGAGGCGATCATGGCCCAGCCGTTCGGCACCCTGGACGGCTCGATCAAGGTGACCGAGCAGGGCGAGGTGATCTCGGACAAGTACACCCTGCCGCAGCTCGCCCGGCACAACCTCGAGATCGCCCTGTCCGCGGTGGTCGAGGCCTCGATCCTGCACCGCTCCGCCCGACTGAGCCCCGCCGTGCTCGCCGGCTGGGACACCACCATGCAGGCCGTGGCCGACTCGGCCCGCGAGACCTACCAGGCGTTCGTCGCGAACCCGGCACTCGTGCCGTTCTTCCTCGCCGCGACCCCGGTGGAGGAGCTCGGCAACCTCAACATCGGCTCCCGCCCGTCGCGCCGTCCCGGCGGCTCCGGCGGCCTCGCCGACCTGCGCGCGATCCCGTGGGTGTTCGGCTGGACCCAGTCCCGGATCATCCTGCCCGGCTGGTTCGGTGTCGGCACCGGCCTGGCCGCCGCCCGCGCCGCCGGAGCCGGCGACACCCTCGCCGACATGTACCACTCCTGGCACTTCTTCCGGACGTTCCTCGGCAACGTCCAGATGACCCTCGCCAAGTCGGACCTCGCCATCGCCGAGCGCTACGTCACCACCCTGACCAGCGACCTCGCCCCCACCAGCGCCCCCGGCGCGGCTGGTTCGGCCGGCTCGGCGATCTTCGAGACGATCCGCGCCGAGCACGCCCGCACCGTGCGCGAGGTGCTCGCGGTCACCGGCCAGCGGGAACTGCTCGAGAACGCCCCCACCCTGCGCCACACCCTCGAGGTCCGCGACGCCTACCTCGCCCCGTTGCACGCCCTGCAGATCTCCCTGCTGGCCCGTTCCCGGGCCGCCGGCCCCGACGCCGACCCCCACCTGCGCCGCGCCCTGCTGCTCACCATCAACGGCATCGCCGCCGGCCTGCGCAACACCGGCTGACCAGGGGAGGACCCGACTGGCCGCATCCCGCTTCACCAGCGGTGGGAGCGGGTATAGGTCGAGTTCAGCCGGAGTGCACGGTGGTCCGCACAGAACACGGACCGGACCATCGGGTGGACGAGGCGAGCAGGAGAGGAGCAGTGGTGACACGCCAACGGACAGTCGATCGGCGAGGGGGTCGGCACGGAATGTGGCCACACATTCCCGAAATGTCGACGATCGCTGGCCGTCCGTGCCTCGCGCCGCGATTGACGGCGACAGTGAGCGGCAATTAACAGCTCAGTAACAATTGATTAATGCCCGGAGAACCTGTCAGCGTCAGCGTAGACGAACACGTCCGATCCGGCCTCACACAGGCCATGCACACAAGGGCGTCGGACAGACCCAGACGACCAGACGGCAGGTGGTGGACGCCATGGAGACGATCGTCAAGATTGCGGCATCTATCGACGATATTCCGACTGTCGAGGAAACGGATGCCATGCTGGACGAGTTGCGCCGGCGCCCACGGGATTCCGTGACGGCAAAGATGATCGACGAGCTGCTCGAGCTTCGCATGCTGCTGGGAGCGGCCTACGAGCCCACACCCGTCGAGTAGAGCGATAACCACGTAACCGAACGGGGACCTCCCCGGCCCACGAGCAGGGCCGCTGGGAGGTCCCCGCCATCGGTTGCCGTCGGTGCTACTGCTGGGACCCGAACGGCTGGTTCTGGTTCTGGTTCTGGTTCTGCTGGTTGCCGCGCTGGCCACCCTGCGAGGAGCCGAAGCGCTCGCCAAGGTTCCCGCCCTGGCCGCCGCCGACACCCACGAGCTGGTGGAGGCGGTTCTCGATGTAACGCTCGCTGTGGTGCGTCTTGTCCGCGATGCGTGCGACGAGGTCGTTCACGCTGGTGGCGCTGTCGACATCCGCGGCGCTGACCTGTCCGAACTGGTCCAGGATGCCGTAGCGGAGCTGCTGCCAGTTCTGCCGAAGCTGCTGCTCGATCTGCTGCTGGATCTGCTGCTGGGCCATCTCTGCGGTTCTTCCTTTCGTTGATGTTCAAGCCTGCGCTTCAGGTGCGGCGTGAGATTACCGCGACGCCTCGACCGGCCGTCAAGCCAAGGCAATTTCAGGCACGCAACAGACTTTTCCAAGCTGTACGAAAAGGCGGACATCAAGGGACAGGCTCGAAGCGGTATAAATCCCGGGCTGCCCGCGGAAACTCAGTCACGGCGACGGTCCGGCCGACCCCACAGATTTCCCGGACGGTTCCCGCGTCGGCGGCTGGCTACTGTGTCCGCGGGCCCGAGCACCCGTGCTCGCGACCCCCAGCACCAGCACCCCGATGCCGGCCGCGACGATCGTCCACCAGCCGGCGGCGCTGGTCGGATCGACCACTGCCGGACGTCCGGCGACGTGCACCGCCGCCAGGGAACCGATGACGGCGACACCAAGCGACTGGCCGATCTGCCGGCTCGTCGAGGCGATACCCGCGGCCACACCGGCCCGCGACTGCGGCATGCCGGTCACCGCCGTGTTCGTGATCGGCGCGTTGACCAGGCCAAAACCCAGACCGATCAGGACGTAGGCGGGCAGCAGCCAGGCCAGTGGCGTGTCAGCGCCGAGACCGGTGAGCAGCAGGCTGCCCGCGACCAGGGGTGAGAAACCGCGTAGATCCTGCAGGTACATGGTGTTGAGGAAGTGGAAGCCGGCCACCGCCCCGAACGCGCAGACCGCGATGCCGGTCGCGGCGGCGAACGGCACGGACCGGAAGAAGCGGACGTCGATCAGCGGCCCGGGTGCCATGCTCACCCCGATCACCGCACCCCACACCCCGATCGCCCGGGCCCGTTCCCTCGGGTCGGTGAAGGTGTTGCTGATGATGGACATCGCCACCGGATTCAGCATGCAGCCACCGACTGCCTGGACCATCCGAAACACGATCAGCCAGGTGAGGTTCGGCGCCAGGCTGCACAACAGCGAACCAGACAGCAGATCGCCAGCACGAGCAGGCGTCGACCACGAGTCAGCTCGGCCATCGACACGCCCCGATGGTTTCCATCCGCTCGCCTCCCCCGCCCGCAGAGATATTTAGCCTACGCTAACTATCTCGTTCCCGGACGGGTCGGAGCCCGTCCGGACGGGTCAGGGTCCGGACGACGGACGACGGATGTGGGGGCTACCGGCGCCGGGCCGTGACCAGGAGACGCGCCGAACCCATCGTGTACGGAGTGCCGTCGGAGTCGCCGTACCGGCCGAGGTCGGTGAACCCGGCCTCCTCGAGAAGCTCGCCGATGTGCCCGCTGGTCCGCACGTGGTGCAGCGCCGTGGCCCGCAGCTCACGCGAACCCTGGACGAAGCGGTACCGGCTGGTCTGCCGGCTGCGGGCGACGTCGTAGCTGCCCGACATCTCGACCTCGATATCGCCGGTGGTCATCGTGTGCGACTCCCCGGTGAATCCCGGCAGCATCGACTCGGCCACCGCCCCGACGTCGATGACCAGCCCGCCGCCTGGCCGCACCGCCGCGGCGAGTGCCCGTGCGAACGCCCGCGTACCGGCGGTGTCGAAATAGCCGAAACTGTTCCCCAGGCAGACCGCGGCGTCGAAGACACCAAGCCCACCCAGTTCCCGCATGTCGCCCCGCACGAAGGTCACGACATTCCCGTTCGCCGTGGCCTCGGTGCTCGCCGCGACGCGACGGGCATGGTCGAGAGCTTCGGCGGACAGGTCGACACCGGTGACCCGAAAGCCCCGGGCTGCGAGCGCGAGGCTGTGCCGTCCGCTGCCGCAGGGGGCGTCGAGTATCCGGGCTCCCGCGGGCAGACCAAGCCTGGCCTCGATGAACGCGACGTCGGCCTCGGTCAGTTCCGGGGTGGCCACCCGACGCCAGAACTCGTTGGGAAGGTAGCTGAAAAAGTTCTCGTACCAGGTCGTGATATCCGCGGCCGACGCCTCGACGGAGGAAGGGGAAGCAGCGGACCCGAATGAGATGTGCGTGCTCAACGCAGGATGCTCCAGGTTCCCGATGGGGAGATCATGACAGGACGTCCGATATCCACGGGTCACCGGAGGAAGGCGGCGCGACACGGCGCACCACCCGATCGGCCTGCGACCGGACGGTCACATGGCGAATCGAGAAAAGACGACTACCGATGACCCGGGTGTTGACCCGGGGCGGTCATGAGGCATCCTCCGCAGGGAGCCGTCGGTTGATCCGACGGCGCACGGTGATGACGCTAGGCCGTGGGATTCGTTCCCGCAAGGGTTTTACCGGACCCTGGCCGGCGCACCCGCCACGAAGGTGGGATGGCCGACGCCCATGGGTCAGCCTCACCCGGACCACCGTATTCTCTGGGCAGCCCGGGCACCGCGACCACCTGGGCACCGTCACGGTGGTCGCCCGGAGCGGGAGGACGTCGGCAGTGGAAGCTCTGCACCCCGACGATCCCGAGAGCATCGGTAGCTACCGCCTGCTGGCCCGCCTCGGCGCCGGCGGAATGGGCCGGGTCTACCTCGGCCGCAGCACCGGCGGGCGCACAGTGGCGATCAAGGTGATCCGCGCCGAGTTCGCCGAGGAGTCCCAGTTCCGCCACCGGTTCCGGCGTGAGGTCGACGCCGCCCGGCGGGTGGGCGGGATGTGGACCGCGCCGGTGCTCGACGCCGACCCGGAAGCCGAGCAGCCCTGGCTGGTCACGGCGTTCGTCCCGGGACCCTCGTTGCAGGACGCGGTGCGCGACCACGGCCCGCTTCCGGTACACACCGTGCGTGCCCTCGGCGCCGGCCTCGCGGAGGCGCTCATCTCCGTGCACGGCGCGGGCCTCGTCCACCGTGATCTGAAACCGTCCAACGTGCTGATGAGCCTGGACGGCCCCAGGGTGATCGACTTCGGCATCTCCCGGGCCGTCGACGCGACCGTCCTGACGCACAGTGGTGGGGCGGTCGGCTCGCCGGCCTACATGGCACCCGAGCAGATCGGCACCGGTGAGATCAGCCCGGCCACCGACATCTTCGCGCTCGGCATCGTCCTGACCTACGCCGCCACCGGTGCGCCGCCGTTTCGCGGCCCCGGTCTGCCGGCGGTGATGTACGCCATCCTGTCGAACGAGCCGGATCTGACCCAGGTGCCCGCCGAGCTACGCGAGCTGATCGCGGCCTGCCTGAGCAAGGATCCCGCGCTGCGGCCGACCCCGACCGCGCTGCTGGCCCGCCTCGCCCCCGGCCGTGGCGCGGCCGCCGCGCTCGTGGCCGCCGGCTGGTTACCGCCGGAGTTGGTCACGGCCCTGAGCCGCAGCGCCCTGGCGCTGCTCGACCTCGACGCCCCGACCCGCGCCCACCCCGGCCCGCCGGCCCGCCCGCTCCCCGGCTCCCCATCGCTCCCCGGCTCCCCCTCGCACCCCGGCGCGTCCTCGCACCCCGGCTCACCCGCACACCCAGGCCCATACTCGCAGCCCGGCTCACCCGCACACTTCGGCTCGCCCGCGCGCTCGGGCCCGTACTCGCAGCCCGGCGCGTCCTCATACCCCGGCGCACCCGCGCGTCCTGCTGCGTTCGCGCAGCCCGCTCCCCCGCCCCCGCCGTACTCGCCGACGCCGCCACCACCACCGCCGAAGCCGTCCACCCGCCGGACCGGACGCGTCGTCGCGCTGGTCGGTGCGGCGATCGCCGTCCTCGCGGTCCTGACGGCGGTCCTGTTCCTCGTGCTGCCCTCCGACGGCAAGAACGACCCGACAGCGGGCGACCAGGGCCAGTCCGCCGCCCCCTCCGATACCGCCCGTCCCGCCGGCTCCGCGCAACCGCCAGCCTCCTCGACCGACCCGGGCGCGGGCTCCGAACCGGCGGCGACCGCGGGGACAGGCGGAGCCGCCGTCGCGCAGGCCTACCTCGGCACCTGGCAGGGGGCGCTCAGCGACAGCTCCGGCGTGCCGCAGAACGTCGTCATCACCATCCGCGCCGGACGGGTCGGCGAGACGGTCGCCCACTCCGAGGTCACCACCAACGCGTTGGCCAGCGTCACCGGCAGCGAACTGCGCTGCGTGGCCGACATGCGCCTGACCGCGGCGGCGGGCAGCCTCACCCTGCAGGACGTCCCCGGCAGCGGCGGGACCAGCGAACCGACGTTGCTGGGCCTACCACTGTGCGCCCATGGCGGCACGGTCATGCTGCGTCATCAGGCGGACGGAACCCTGCGCTACACCTCGGACGTCCCCGGAACATCGAATCCCGCCGGCACCCTGACCCGTTCCCGCTAGAGCTCTGTCCATGAACGTTTCTGACTGTGGTGCGGTGGACTCCACTGGCCGAGATACTCCTGACTGACTGAAAGATGCCGCTCGGTGCCGTTTTCGGATTTTGGTGGGAGACGCCCGAGGTGTCATCGGGTGCGTCGAGAGATTTTTTAAAAGTCGTTACGGAAGGTGACGGCTTCCCGCTCTATGGGAATGCAAAACGCGAGGTGTGGAACTACCTTTTCGCTATGACCCAGAGCAGAGTACAACCGCGACATGGTCTGATCTCGGAGCCGGCTTCCCGCGCCAACATATATCTCCCCGAATGGCAGTCAGCGGGCCTCGAGTCCGGGAAGTTCTTCCCGCAGACGCAGGGCGGGCTGGCCGATCCGTACGCGTCGGACGACGTCTACAACGACGTCCCGCCCGTCGACGGGAAGATTGCGAGCGCCGGCCTGGACTACGCCGCCGAGCTGGACCGACCGGGCTCGGAATGGCAGAAGCATCCCGTCTCCTCCGGCCAGAATCTTCCCATCACCTGGAGCTTCCACGCGCCGCACAAGACACGGCGGTGGAACTACTTCATCACCCGGGAGGGCTGGGACCCGACCGCCCCGCTGAGCCGAGCCCAGTTCGAGCCGCGGCCGTTCCACCAGGTCCAGCTCAACGGACAGCCCTACTGGGCGGCCGACGACCTTCTGCCGGAGAACCCGACCCGACACGAGCTCACCCTGCCACGGCGGCAGGGATATCACGTCCTGCTCAGCGTCTGGGAGGTCGCGGACACCGCCAAGGGCTTCTATCAGGTTATTGATCTCGAATTCACCGGGTAACGAATTTCCTGGATGACACCGGTGCCTCGTCCGCCGGCCAGCTCCGGCCGGTCGGCGGGCGAGGCGGGCCCCGCACGACCCGGGGGCCTTACCCGACAACCACCAGCCACAGGCGACCACCACCAGCCAGCGGCGGTCGCCTGGCGGCGATGACCGGACAGGACGGGTGGTAACCATGCGCGACCCAGGCCGAGGACGGCCCTCATGACAGCACGAAACGCCGCCGACGCACTGCGCGAGGCGATGATCGGCCGGGGCGGCCCGGAGGCGACTGGCTGGACGGGCTCGTTCGAGCCGCCCCCGGCGCCCCGCGCGGGCGCCACCGTCGCTGTCCTCGGCGCCGGGGTCGGCGGGCTCACCGCGGCCTACGAACTCGGCCGGCTGGGCTACCGCGTCACCGTGCTGGAGGCATCGGAGCGCGCGGGTGGCCGTAACCGCACCGCCCGAAACGGCGATGTGCTCCACGAGCTCGACCCGACCGGGTCGCCGGTCACCACCCACCGGTGTTCCTTCGACGACGGGCTCTACCTGAACCTGGGCCCCGGTCGCATTCCCCACCATCATCGCCGGGCGCTCGACTACTGTCGGGCCTTCGGTGTCGAGCTCGAGCCGTACATCATGGAGACGACGGCGAACGTCATGCACCTGGCGGACGGCCAGGTCGTCCGGTGGCGCAACCGGCAGGTCGCCAACGACACCCGTGGGCATCTCGCGGCCATGCTCGCCCGGACCCTTGTGCGACGGGACGCCGCCACCGGGGAGCTGCTGGACCTGTTGCGGGTGTTCGGTTCCCTGGCCGACGACCACAGCTACGACGGCTCCACCCGCTCCGGATACGCCGAGGATCCCGACGTGCACGACTTTCCCCGCCCGGCGCCGCCGATCCCGCTGGCGGACCTGGTGGAGTCGGGTTTCTGGCGGCACCGGTTCTACCAGCCGGTGGACTACCTGTGGCAGGCGACGATGTTCCAGCCGGTCGGCGGCATGGACCGCATCGTGACCGCCTTCGAGCGCAGGATCCGGGAACAGTTCGGCGACATCATCGAACTGGGCTCCGAGGTGACCGCCATCCGACTGCTCGACACGGGGGGCGTCGCCGTCGAATACCGGCATGACGGTGATCCGCGGACGCTGACCGCCGACTACTGCGTCAGCAACATCCCGCTGCCGGTGCTACGGCGTGTCTCGACGAACTTCTCCGCCGAGTTCGACGCGGCGATCAACGCGGTCGAGTTCGCGGACACCTGCAAGGTCGGCTGGCAGGCGGACGAACGTTTCTGGGAGAACGACACAGACCAGATCTACGGTGGGATCAGCTGGACGAACCATCCGATCACCCAGGTCTGGTATCCGAGCAACGACTACTTCTCGCCGACGGGCACCGTCACCGGCGCCTACAACTTCGGCGACGTGGCCGCGAAGTTCGGCGACCTGGCCCCGTCCGAACGGCTGGTGCAGGCGCGGGCCGGGGCGACGGAGCTGCACCCGCGGTTCGCCGACGAGGGCGTCGTTCCCACCGCGAAGGGCATCACGGTCGCCTGGCAGAAGGTGCCGTACCAGCTCGGTGGCTGGGCCGACTGGGACCCCGCGAACCCCGATCACATGCGGGCCTACAAACAGCTCCTGCAACCCGAGGGCGACGGACGTTTCTACGTCCTCGGCGACCAGAGCTCCCCGCTGCCCGGCTGGCAGGAAGGCGCCATGATGTCGGCCCACTATGTGATCGGGCAGATCCAGGGCGTCCTTCCGCTCACCGTGCCCGAGACCGTCCGTGTGCCCGACTCGGTCGCCCTCACCCAGGGCTCCCGCTGACCTCTCGACCGACCAGCCGACCAGCCGACCGCCCGGCCGGGCGAGCAGAGAGCCCGGCCGGGCGATACCTCAGGGCCCGTCCGAGGTCAGGCCCGTCCGAGGTCAGGCCCGTCCGAGGTCAGGCCCGTCCGAGGTCAGACGTGGGCCTCGGTGGCGACGTCGGCCACGGTTTCGGTGCGGGGAGCGGCCGCGGCGGCCTCCGCACGGGCTGCCTCCAGACCGGAGACCCGCCGCAGCGGAACCTCGCGCAGGACGAAGCTGAGCACGAAGGCGATCGTGACAATGGCAGCACCGACCAGGAAGACCACGCTCATCGCGTCGGAGAAGCCGACCATGAACGGGTGAGCGATGGTCCTGTCGATGGATGTCAGAAACGCGGTGTCGTCCAGTGAACCGCTGCCGGTGATCTGGTGCAGCTGGTCGGGATGCGCCGCGGTCGCGGCGACGAAGTCCGGGCTGCCCGCCGCGCTCTGATAGGCCGTGCTGATCTTACCGGGCGCGCCACCGAACAGAATCGACAGGAACACCGCGGTCCCCAGGGTGCCGCCCATCTGGCGGAAGAACGTACCCGATGAGGTGGCGACGCCGATGTCCTGTGGTGCCACCGCGTTCTGCATCGCGATCTGGATGGTCTGCATGTTCAGCCCGAGCCCGACCCCGAACAGCAGCATGAACAGGTCGGTCTTCCACAGCGGGGTGTCCGCGCCGAGCAGGGAGAGCAGGGCCAGTGCGGCTACCAGCAGCGCGCTGCCAACGATAGGGAAGATCCGGTAGCGGCCGGTCCGCGACGTCCAGCGACCGGCGAGCAGGGACGCGCTCATCATGCCGAGCATGAGCGGCAGCATCAGCAGACCCGCGCGGGTCGGCGAGGCACCCTTGACGATCTGCAGGTAGAGCGGGATCGCGGCGAGGCCGCCGAACATCCCGATGCCGAGCACCAGGCTGATCCCGGAGCCCACGGAGAAGGTGTTGTTCCGGAACAGCCGCAGCGGAATGAGCGCATCATCTCCCATTCGCCGTTCGGCGAACAGGAATCCCACGACGCCGAACAGGCCGAGCACGAAGCAGCCGATCGACCAGGGAGAGGTCCAGCCCCATTCCCGGCCACGTTCGGCCACCAGCAGCACCGGCACGACGGCGACAATGATCGTGACCGTTCCCCAGGTGTCGATCCGCACCTGGGCGCGCCGCGGGGAGGCCCGCAGCACCCGGTTCACCACGATCAACGCGATGATGCCGATCGGAACGTTCAACACGAAGATCCAGCGCCAGCCGGTGACGCCCAGAATCGCGTCCTGGCCGGAGAGGAACCCGCCGACGACCGGCCCCAGCACACTGGACGTGGCGAACGTCGCCATGAAGTACCCCATGTACCGGGGGCGGTCCTGCGGCGACAGGATGTCCGCGGTGATCGCCATGGCCAGCGAGAACAGACCGCCGGCACCAAGACCCTGCACGGCCCGGAACCCGGCGAGCATGTACATGTCGGTCGCCAGCCCGCACAGCACCGAGCCCACGAGAAAGATCGAGATGGCCGTCATGAACAGCTGTTTGCGACCGTAGAGGTCGGAGAGCTTCCCGTACAACGGCGTCGTGATCGTCGAGGTGATCAGGAAGGCGGTGGTGACCCAGGCCTGTGCCGACAGGCCATGCAGGTCGTCCCCGATGCGCCGGATCGCCGTGCTCACGACGGTCTGGTCGAGTGCGGCGAGGAACATCCCCAGCAGCAACGCCGTGATGATCGCCATGATCTGCCGATGTGTCAGTGGACCGGACGGAGCCGCTGTCGCCGTCGCGCTCTTCGGTTGAGTGTTCATCCGCCGCCTCTGAGTCTGGTCTCGAACGCGTTGTCCAGTCGATGGAGCAGGGTGGCCAGGGCCGTCACATCCTCGGTGGTCCAGCTGGCAAGAATGTCGCCGTAACGCTCGTTGCGGATCTGTCGATGGATCTGGTGGGCCTGTTCGCCGGCCTCGGTGACCGCCAGCACCACGGCCCGCCCGTCGTCAGGGTCGGCCCGCCGCTCGACGAAGCCATCCCGCACCAGGGCGGCCACCTGCCGGCTCACCGTGGACGAGTCGGACTGCACGAGTGCCGCGAGCGCCCCCAGTCGCATCGGCCCGGCGGCGGCCAGATAGCTGATCAGAATCTGGGCGGCCCACTCGACGTCCTGACCGGCCTTGCTGAGGATCTGGCTGCGGGCGTGGCCCAGCATCCGCTGGAGCCGAGCGACCTCCTCCGCGACCCGAGCGATCTGCTCGACCCGCACCTCAGAAGATGTTTGCAGCATACAAGTAACAATACCGCGGACGGACGTTCCATACCCGCCCGCGCCATGATCCTCGTCACAGCCGGTGGCGCGACCGCTACCCCAGGAAGCCCAAATCATGACGAACCCCGCCCGCGGCGCCCATTCCGACCGTCCGCCCAGCCCCAGCACCGATCCCACCGCCACGCTGACAACCCTCCTGCACAGCTTTGACGATCTTGACTGGCCGCGGGCGCGGGCCACCCTCGCCGACACCGTGGTCGTCGACTACACCTCGGTGTTCGGCGGCCAGGTCGAGACCCTCGACGCCGATCGTCTGGTCCGACGCTGGCAGGGCGTGCTCCCCGGCTTCGACGCGACCCAGCACCTCACCGGCCCGGTACTGGCGTCCGCCGAGCCGGGCGGGGGCGCCGTGCGACTGGAGGCGCAGGCCCGCGCGTACCACCTGCTGCGAAGCGACTCCGCCGACCCCACCTGGCTGATCGCCGGCCGATACCAGCTCACCGTCATCCCGGCAGCGGACGGCCGCTGGCTGATCACCGAGCTGACCCTGCGTCGCCTCTACGAGCAGGGAGACCGCGGCCTGCTCACGCTCGCACGGTCCCGCGCCGTCACACGCCGGGAGGGTGACCCGCGAGGGGCCGGTGGCCGGCGAGAAGGTTGACTCTCCAGTCGGTGGAGACCCGAGGATCGGCTTTATGATGATCGGCCAGCTGGCGGCGAGCACCGGGCTGTCGGTGCGCACCCTGCGGTTCTACGCCGACGCCGGGGTGCTGCCCGCCAAGGGGCGCTCGCCGGCCGGCTACCGGCTGTACGGGCCGGATGCCGTGGCCCGGGCACGCCTGGTCCGTACCCTGCGTGAGCTCGGGGTCGGCCTGGACGACATCAGGCGGGTGCTCGGCGCCGAGGCGTCCCTACAGGACATCGCGGCGCGGCACGCGCAAGCCCTGGACGCCCAGATCCGCCTGCTGCGGTTGCAGCGCGCGGTGCTGCGCGCCTTCGTCGGATCCACCGACCCCGAGGAGCTGGAACGGATGACCGACCTGACCACGCTGACAGCCGAGCAGCGTCGCCGGATCGTCGACGACTATCTGGACGCCGTCTTCGGCGACGACCCCGACACGGTGGCCGACCGGCTGAGCATGGGCGCACCCGATCTGCCCGACGACCCGACCCCGGAGCAGATCGCGGCCTGGGTGGAGGTCGCCGAACTGCTGCGCGACCCCGACTTCATCGCCTCCAGCCGCCGGATGGCCCAGCGGGCCCGCGCCGAGGGGCCGCAGCCGGACGTGGCGCGGTTCGAGGTCGGCAAGGCGGTCGGCACACTCGCCGGCCCAGCCGCCCGGGCCGGCGCCGACCCCGCCAGCGCGCAGGCCCGAGCCATCGTCGAACGGCTGGAGGCACTGGGCCCCACCCCGGCGGAGGACCGCAACCGGGTCGCCGACCGCATCGAGGCCTTCACCGACCGCCGCATCGGTCGCTACTGGACTCTCGTCGCCGTCATCAACGGCTGGGAGCCGAGTCAGGCTCCCGACGACATCATCGACGTGTGGGAGTGGTACGCCCGCGCCCTGCGCGCCCACGCCTGACATCAGCCGCCCGGTGCGGAGATCACCAGGGCAACGGGCGGCCGTCGCGGAAGAAGCCGCCGGTCGGGCCGTCATCGGGTAGCAGCGCCGCCCATACGACGCTGGCCGCGCCGGCCGCGACGGGCCGTCCACCGCCGCCGCCCATGTCGGTGGCGGTCCAGCCGGGGCAGATGGCGTTCACCAGGAAACGGTCCTCGCGCAGCTCACCGGCGAGCAACCGGGTGAGCGCGTTCAGCGCCGCCTTCGACACCGAATAGGCCGGCGTTCCGCCGGTGAGCTGACTGATCGAGCCGCCTTCGCTGCTGACGTTGACGATCCGCGGATGCGGGCTGCGGCGCAGCAGCGGAAGCAGCGCCTGGGTGAGCCGCCAGGCACCGAACAGGTTTGTCTCCAGCGCGGTGTGCACACCGTCAAGGTCGACGGTGATGGCCCGTGCACTCGGGTCATAGGAGATAGCGGCGTTGTTGACCAGAATGTCAAGCCGTCCGTACCGCTCGGTCAGCTGGGCCGCGGCCGCCGCGATGCTCGCCGGATCGGCGATGTCGAGTGGGCAGGCGCTCACCCGCGAGCCACCCGGATCGATCTCGGTCGCCGCGCGCCGCCCCGCCGCCGGATCGCGTGCTCCCGCCAGCACATCGCAGCCGCGCTCGACGAGTTGACGCACCACCTCCAGCCCGATCCCCCGGTTGGCCCCGGTCACCAGGGCCAGCGGACGGCCGTGATCAACTGGCACGCCGCACCTCGGGGGGCGCCGTCGGGACGCGCTCGCGCGCCTGGTAACGGGCCATGCCCACACTCCTCACCTGACAGGATCAGAGATTCGGTCAAGGTCTGGCGGCTCGAACTCTCATGGACGGTGGCCGAGACGCCCGCCCGCCATCCGCCGCCCGTCCACGCATCGCGAGGAGAACCGTGGTCTACGACGTGGCCACCAAAGTCGTGCTGATCACCGGCGCCGCGAGCGGAATCGGCGCGGCGCTGGCCCGTCGGCTGCACGGCCGCGGCGCACGAGTCGCCCTGTTCGACGTCGATGTGCCGGCCGGTGAACGGCTCGCCGCCGATCTCGGCTCCTCCCGCGCGCTGTTCCTGCCGGTGGATGTCCGGGATCGTGCCGCCATCGCCGACGCGGTCGCCACCGTCGTGGCGCGTTTCGGTCAGTTGGACGTGGTGGTCGCGAACGCGGGTGTCGGGCCACCGGTCGCCACGGTGCGCACCACTGACCCCGCCGAGTTCGACCGCGTGGTCGCCGTGAACCTGACCGGAACGTTCAACACCGTCCGGGCCACGCTGGAACAGGTGATCGTCCGGCGCGGACATGTCGTCGTCGTTTCCTCCGTCGCCGCCTTCACACCCGGTGTGGGTGGAGCCGCCTACATGATGACGAAAGCCGCGGTGGAACAGCTCGGCCGAACCCTGCGCGCGGAGCTGGCCCCGCACGGGGTCACCGCCGGCCTCGCCTGTTTCGGTGTCGTGGACACCCCGCTGACCCGTCGTACCCTCGACGACGACCCGCTGGGCCATCGTCTCCACCAGATGCTCCCTCGGCCGATGCGCTCTCGCCTCACCGCCGGGCAGGCCGCTGACCTGCTCGTCGACGCCATCACCCGGCGCGCACCCCTCAGCATCGCCCCCGCCAGGTGGCGGCCCTACGCCCTGCTGCGCGGCATCGCCAACCTCGTCATAGACCACCGGACCGCGCATGACCGGCGCCTGCACACCCTTGTGCACGACATCGAAGAACGTGCTCGGTCCTCCGGCGACGCGTGCTGACCGGCGGACCCACGACCACGACACGTCATCGTGGCCCTCCCGGACGGCGAATCGGGTCAGTTCGACGCGATTGCGCGGGCGTGGCCTCCGAGAATGCTGTGGACCCGAGAATGCTGTGGACCCGAGAATGCTGTGGACCCGAGAATGCTGTGGACGTGGTTCTGCACCGTCCGACCCTTGGCCACCAGCCGGAGCACCTCGATCCCGCGCGCGGTCAACGGCGGTGTCGACGGCGCGGCGGAAGTCGACGAGTTCCACCGCCCCCACACGGAGTCGCACCAACCATCCGGAACCGGATTCTGGCTGGTAAGCAAATTTTACCCGGCCGGCGTGGCGAGTATTGCCGAGTTTCCACCGATCCGATAATGATGTAGCCGGACACGCATCGGTATGTCGGCGAAAAGCAAGTCGCGTGACCACACGTCGTCGAACGCCAGGGTCGATCAAGGGGGAGCCATGGCAAACATCCGGTCCAACGTGTGGGAGCTCGGCAGTACCTGGGCCGATCCGATCCTCTGGTACGCCCGTGGTGTCGCCGCGTTGCGGGCGCGCCCCATCACCAATCCCACCAGCTGGCGGTTCTACGCCGGCATCCACGGCTTCAACTCACAGCTGTGGCAGCAGCTCGGCTATCTCAGCCCGACCGAGCAGTTGCCGAGCAGCGCGCTGCGCGGGCGGTTCTGGGCTCAGTGCCAGCACGCCAGCTGGTACTTTCTGCCGTGGCACCGGGGATATCTGTACGCTTTCGAGGACAACATCCGGGCCGCGGTGGTCAGCCTCGGCGGCCCGGCCAACTGGGCGTTGCCGTACTGGAACTACTTCAAGCCGGGCGAGAACGCGATCCCACCCGCGTTCGCACAGACCACCTGGCCGGACGGAGGCGCCAACCCGCTGTTCGTGCAGGCCCGGTACGGCCCCACCGGCAACGGTCAGGTATCCGTGCCCCTGAGCCGGGTGGACCTGAATGCCATGAACGAACCGGTCTTCACCGGCGTGACCAGCGGCGGCAGCCCCGGGTTCGGCGGTGTGGACACCGGATTCTCCCACTCCGGGTCGATTTACGGCCGGCTTGAGAACCAGCCCCACAACATGGTGCACACCCTGGTGGGCGGGCGCAGCGGAAACCAACCGGGGGCCATGGCGGTACCCGACAGCGCCGGGCTCGACCCGATCTTCTGGCTGCACCACGCGAACATCGACCGGCTCTGGGAATCGTGGAACCGGTCGTCGCCGACCCATCTCAACCCCACCAGCTCCCGCTGGCTCAGTGGCCCTGCCGCCAACGGCCGGCGGCCCTTCGCGATGCCGTGGCACGACGGCACCACGTGGACCTTCACCCCCGCCCAGCTGGTCAGCATCCAGAGGCTCGGCTACCAGTACTCGGATCTGGCGCCGGCACTCATCGCCTCACCTCCCGCCGAACCGGCGCAGCGGCTGGTCCGACTCGGGATCTCCGCCCCCGTTCCCGTGAAAGGAACGCAGCCCGTGCCCGAGGAGACCCGTGTCGAACTGGTCGGCGCCACCACCGATGCGGTGCTGGTCCGGGGCGGCGACGTACGCAGCCACGTGCACCTCGACTCCGGTATGCGGCGCAAGGTCACCGCGAGCCTCTCCGGTGAACCCCCGACCCCGGACGATCACCCGTCCCCCAGGACGCCGGCGACCCCGGACCGCGTGTTCCTGAACCTTGAGAACGTGCGCGGACGATCGGACACATCCGCGTTCGACGTCTACGTCGGCGTGCCGGACGACCAGGACCCGGCGACCCATCCCGACCGGCTCGCCGGCAGCGTCTCACCGTTCGGTCTGCGCAAGGCCAGCACGCCCGACGGCGACCACGCCGGCCAGGGCCTCACCTTCGTCCTCGAGATCACCGACATCGTCGACCAGCTGCATCTCGACCGTTCGTTCGACGTCGACAGCCTGCCGGTGCGCATAGTGCCGATCAGCCCGATCGCCGACGATGCCAACCTGAGCATCGGCCGGATCAGTGTCTTCCGCGACGGCCTCTGATCCGGCCCCGGCCGTCGCGGCGGCCGGGGCCGGACGTTCGGCGATCCGCGCTGGCCGGGCCCGTTCTCCCGAGGCCCACAACCGTCGTCGTTGCCGAACACCGATGTTGGTCGTCACGCTCTGGATCTGGGCCGAGTTCTTCGAGGCTCCCGCCGTCCCGGCCTGGCGGCCACGGCCACCGGTCACGGCGGTACGGATCGCCGCCGCCAGTGCACGTCCGCTGTGGCGATCCACCGCGGACGGAACGCGGCCCGCCGCCGTGACCAGGGCCTGAACCGTCGACGGTCAAAAGTGTCGGAGGTGGTTGCCAGGATCGCCCCATGTCCGTCGCACCCGGTTCGTCCCTGGCCCGCGAAGCCGTGCTGGCGCTCGCCCCCGACCCGGCCTCGGCCCGGGCCGGGGAACGCCTCGGTGTGGCCGCCAGATGGTCGGAGCTTGGTCGCGAGGGCGGTGCGCTGTGGGGTGCCTGCCGGGGCAGCGGGTCGAAGCCCTATCAGGTTGTGGCGCTGACCGGCGCCGCCTTCGCCTCCACCTGTACCTGTCCAAGCCGTAAGTTCCCGTGCAAGCACGCGCTGGGCCTGCTGTTTCTCGCCGGTGCGGTTCCCGGCGCCGTCGCCGCTGGCGGTGCCCCACCCGACTGGGCGGCCGGGTGGCTCGAGCGGCGGGCCGCCCGGGCCGCCCCGGTCGCCGGTGTGGCCGCTGGTGTGCGCCCGGCGGGCAGGGCGGCGTCGTCGGCCCGTACCCTGGCCCGCCGGGAGGCCCGGGTCGACGGCGGCGTGGCGGAGCTCGACCGTTGGCTGCTCGATCTGGCCGACGGCGGGCTCGGCGCCGCCCAGGCCCAACGTCCGGCCTGGTGGGAGGCCACCGCGGCGCGGATGGTGGATGCCCAGGCGCCCGGGCTCGCCGAGGCCGTCCGGGAGATGGGCCTGATCGCCGCCCGTGGCGGGCCCGACTGGCCTGGTCGGCTCACCGATCGGCTCGCCCGGCTGCACCTGCTCTGCCAGGGCTGGTCACGGCGGGCCGAGCTGCCACCGGCGCTTGTCGAGGTGGTGCGGGACCGAGTCGGTTTCACCCGCTCGAGTGCGGATGTACTCGCCGGCGAGCGGCGGCACTTCTCGGTGGATGTCCTGGGTGATCGGCTCTTCGTCGCCGGCAAGCTGCAGGGGCGCCGGCAGTGGCTGCGGGTGCCGGGGGCGCCCGGGCTCGCCCAGCTGGTCAGCTACGGCGCCGGGAAACAGACCCCGCCGCCGGGGCTGCCCGCGCTCAGCCGGGTCCAGGCGGTGGTCGCCGCCTACCCCGGGCGCCGGCCGACCCGGCTCGCCCTCGCCGATGCCGCCGCCCCGGAGCCGCTGACCACGCTGGTGTCCGGCGAGGGCACGGTGCCCGCCGACGAGGCGGTCTCGAGCTGGGTGGGGTTGCTCGCCGCCTACGCCGCCACGTTGCAGGTGGATCCCTGGGCCGATCCGGTCGCGTTCGTCGTCCGCGAGATCACCGTCCTCCCGCCCCATGGTGCGGCCCCGTGGTTGTTGCGTGACCGTGACGGGCAGGCACTGCCGCTGGCCGGCGACATCGCCGCCAGCTGGGGTTGGTGGCTGCTCGCCATGGGTGGCGGTCACCGGCTTGACCTGGCCGTCGAATGGGACGGCTTCGCGCTCACCCCGCTGTCCGCCGTCCGGTCCCCGGTCCAGGCCCCGGCGGCCCCGGCGGCCCCGGCGGCCCCGGCGGTCGACGAACCCCTGGCGGTGCGGGCCGCACCCGGCTGGTCGCGGCTGATCGACGCGGCGGTGGTCGGCACGGGCCGCGCCGCCGTCCCTGATGTTCCTGAGCTGGCGCGGGCACTGGGCCGTGACGACGGTGCGCCGGTCGCCGCGGAGCTGCTGCTGCGCACCGCCGCGCTCGCGGCCGGTGCGCGCCGAGCGGGGCAGCTCCCCACCTGGGCCGCGGGGCTTCCCGCCCCCGCCCAGGCGCCGTCCGACCAGGCCCGGATCCTGGCCCCGGAGCATGCCCGCCTGCTCGAGGAGGTGCTCGCCGGTTCGCAGCCCGAAGCGCTGCGGGCCTGGCTGACGGCGATGGCCGAAACCGGCTGGCACGCGCCGGCCGAGCTGCTCTGCGATCTGCTGTCGCGGGGCCAGCGCGAGTCGGACCTCCGGATGACGATCAGTAGGGTGCTCGGTGCGCGTGGCCGGTGGCTCGCAGACCTGCACCCGGACGGTGCGTGGGCGCTCGCCGTGGAGGCAGCCCACGAAGCGTCGTCGTCGGCGGCGAGTGGCCAGGCCAGCTGGGCGACGGCGAAGGCGGCCACCCGCCGAACCCTGCTGCGGCAGCTGCGCCAGCACGATCCGGCCGCCGCGGCGGCGCTGCTGCGCGGCCCCGCGGGCGGCCCGGCGTTCGCGCCGTTCGACCAGGCCACCGCGGCGCAGCGGGTCGCCTACTGCGAGATCCTGCGGACCGGCCTCGGCCCCTGGGACGTCGACCTGCTCGACCACGCGCTCGGCGACCGGCGCGCCGACGTCGCCCAGGCCGCCGTGCGCACCGCGCTCGCCCTGCCCGGCGCCGGCATCGAGACCCGGGCTGCGAGGCGAACCGACGGGCTGCTCACCGTTACCCGCCATGGGCTGCCCGGGCGGCGCCGCCACCGGCTGGAGTTCGCCACCCCCACCGAGCTCACCGACGAGATGCGCCGCGACCAGATCAGCGATCCCCGCCAGCGCGAGCCCGGCATCGGCGCCACCGACTACCGCGCGATGCTGCTGTACGGCGAGCTTGCCCGGGTCGACCCGGCTCGATGGGCCGAGCGTAGCGGGCTGACCCCGGCGGATTTCCTCGCCGCCGAGGTCGCCATCGCCGGTGTGCGGCACGCTCCGGCCGCCCGGATGCGCGACTGGCTGCGCACCGCTGTGATCCGCCACGCCCAACCGGAGTGGGTCCTGGCGCTCATCCCCTACTCCGAACCGGGCGAGCTGGCTCGCCTGGTCAACTGCCTGGCCGAGCCCGCCCGCGCCGAGGCCCTCGGCCTCGCCCTGCACCGATGCCAGCGTCTCGGCGCCGAAAACCCCGGCGCCGAGAACGCCGCCGGGCGACACCCACCGGCGGCGTCCCGGCCAACGCTTCGGCGGCGATCGCCAGCGGAGCTCGCGGCGGTCCTGCTCACCGGCATCACCGGCCCCTGGTCGGCGGCGCTGTCCCGGACGGCGCTGGCCACCATCACCACGCTGATCACCGGCGACTCCCCCGACCACTGGGCGGTGCCGCCCGTTCGTCAACTACTGACGACCGCCGCCTGGCGACTCGCCCCGGACGCCGGCTTCGACGCCCTCGCCCCGGACACGATCGCCCCGGTGTTCGCCGGCGACCACGCCCAGCTACGCGCGGCCCTCGACGCCCGGCGGCAGCTGCACGCCGCCCTGGCCACCCCGCCATCTCCCGACCACACCGGGTCGCCCCGCCCGGCCCGCCTCGTCCAGGAAGGCCCACGTTGACCCCGCCCGTCACACACCCCCCCCCCACCCCCCCCCCCCCGCCCACCCACCCCCCCCCCCCCCCCCCCCCCCCCCCCCCGCCCCCCCCCCCCCCCCCCCCCCCCCCCCGCCGGCGCCCCCCCCCCGCCC